>DVOF01000030.1 GCA_018713805.1 Candidatus Aphodoplasma excrementigallinarum
TTTTATCATGGCAATTAAAGTTGGTATCAATGGTTTTGGCCGTATCGGCAGACTCGTGTTCCGTGCGGCAATCGAGACCGGCAAAGTTGACATTGTAGGCATCAACGACCCGTTTATCGATCTCGACTACATGGTTTACATGGCGAAGTATGACACGGTTCACGGCCAGTTCAAGCACGACATCTCCAACGATGGCAAGAACCTGATCGTTGACGGTAAGAAGATCGCGGTTTATGCTGCTATGACTCCGGCGGAGATCGGCTGGAAAGAGTGCGGCGCTGAGTACGTTGTAGAGTCCACGGGCGTATTCCTCACGAAGGAAAAGGCACAGGGCCATCTCGACGCTGGCGCGAAGAAGGTTGTTATGTCCGCTCCGTCGAAAGACGACACGCCGATGTTTGTTATGGGCGTAAACCAGGACAAGTATACAACGGACATGAACTTCGTTTCCAACGCTTCCTGCACGACGAACTGCCTGGCTCCGATCGCGAAGGTGTTGCATGACAACTTCGGTATCACGGACGGCCTTATGACGACGGTACACTCGACAACAGCTACGCAGAAGACGGTTGACGGCCCGTCCAAGAAGGACTGGAGAGGCGGCCGTGCTGCTGCTGGCAACATCATTCCGTCCTCGACGGGTGCTGCAAAAGCAGTTGGTAAGGTTATTCCGGAACTGAACGGCAAGCTGACGGGTATGTCGATGCGTGTTCCGACGCTGGACGTTTCCGTTGTTGACCTGACGGTTAACCTCGCGAAGCCGGCGAAGTATGACGAAATTTGCGACGCGATGAAGAAGGCTTCGGAAGGCGAGCTGAAGGGTATTCTCGGTTACACAGAGGATGCCGTTGTTTCCTCCGACTTCCTCGGCGATGCAAGAACGTCTATCTTTGACGCAAAGGCTGGTATCGCGCTGACGGATACGTTTGTTAAGGTTGTTTCCTGGTATGACAACGAGTGGGGTTACAGCAACAAGGTTGTTGACCTTATCTGCCATATGGCAAGCGTTGACAATAAATAATCATAAAGAATAAAATGCAGGGGGCTTGTATTGGCAGGCTCCCTGTTTTTTTATGCTGCTTAGCATCTTCCGTATATCGCAAACAAAAAGGCACAGCATTATGCTGTGCTTCTGTTTTGTTTGTATGAATTTAAAGGCAAGAAAGAATGTCGGACGGAGACTGTGCAATAAAGCCGGCGCCATTGTGCTCAAGCTCCTCCCGCCCGCGGAACCCCCACAGCACGCCGATCGTGAATATGCCTGCCGCCTTGCCAGTCTGCATATCGGTGCTGGTGTCCCCGACGTAAAGACAGTCGGACGGGGACAGGCCCATTTCTTTTAAAAGATAGTTTGCCATAGCAGGGTCTGGCTTTTTCGGCACGCCTTCTCGCGCGCCGTATACATATTGGAACGTGCCCGCGGGAAAGAACTGCTGGATCACCTTGACCGTCGCCGCGTGCGGCTTGTTGGAGAGCACGGACAGCGCCATACCTCTGGCGCGGAGCGCGCCGAGCAGCTCCGGAATGCCTGGATAGATTTCCGTCAAAACGTAAGGGTCGGCGTCGTAGGTACTTACGTAATATTCGTAAACGCGGGAAAAGAGCGCGTCGTCCCGCACGCCGTTTTCCTTCAGCATACGCTGGACCAGTACGCCCGCGCCCTCGCCCACGAGCCGTTTATACGTTTCGGTTTCAATTTCCGGCAGCCCGAAGCGGCGCAAGGCCTGGTTCCCGTAATGGGAAATGGTGTGGATCGTATTCAGGAGCGTTCCGTCTAAATCAAACATACAGCCCTTAAACATTCTTTACTTCCCTTCTCCGTGCAGGAAAGAGCCGCGGCTTCCCGCCGCGGCCCGGATGATCTCTTATTCCTGAATGCCGGGGATTTTCGGCAGGTCGGCGAGCCCCTTTGCAATGTCCTCGTCGCTTGGCGCATAGTCCTGCATGGTGCCGTTGTTATAATTCTCATAGGCCGCAAGGTCAAAATAACCGTTACCGGTCAGGCCGAACAGGATTGTTTTTGCTTCACCGCGCTCCTTGCATTCGAGCGCAACGTCAATAGCTGCGCGGATTGCGTGGGAGGACTCCGGCGCCGGCAATATAGCCTCTAATTTGGCAAACATGGTTGCCGCGTCAAATACGCTCTTTTGCCCGACCGCGCGCGCCTCATCAATATAGCCGTCATGGTAAAGCTTGCTCAAAAGCGGCGACATGCCGTGGTAGCGGAGGCCGCCCGCGTGAATGCTCGTCGGGATAAAGCCGCTACCGAGCGTATACATCTTGGCAAGGGGCGTCACATGGCCGACGTCGCAGAAATCATACGCATATTTGCCGCGTGTGAACGACGGGCATGCCGACGGTTCCACAGCGATGATGTGCGGATTCGCCTTCCCGGTCAGTTTATCCTGAATAAAGGGGGCTGCAAGCCCGCCGAGGTTGCTCCCGCCGCCGCTGCACCCGATGACATAGTCCGGGTATTCGTCGACAAGCTCGAGCTGTTTTTTTGCCTCCAGGCCGATAATCGATTGGTGCAGGAGCACCTGGTTCATCACCGAACCCAGACTGTAACGCGTATTTGGCGTCGAAACTGCGACTTCGACTGCCTCACTGATGGCTGTGCCAAGGCTTCCCGTGTTGCCGGGGTCTTTTTCAAGAATGCTGCGTCCGATCTTAGTAGAGTTGCTCGGGCTTGCAATGACGTTGCCGCCATAGGTTTCGATGATTGCGCGGCGGTAGGGCTTCTGCTCATAGCTTACCTTTACCATGTAAACGCGCAGCGGAATGTCAAAGTAGGCGCACGCCATAGCCAGCGCCGTGCCCCATTGGCCAGCCCCGGTTTCCGTCGTAAGCCGCTCAATGCCCTGCATTTTATTGTAGTACACCTGCGGTACGGCGGAGTTGAGCTTATGGCTGCCCGACGTGTTGTTTCCTTCATATTTATAATAGATTCTTGCCGGCGTGCCGAGCGCCTTCTCGAGCGAATAGGCACGGATGACCGGAGAGGGGCGGTACATCTTGTAATACTCCAGCACAGGCTCGGGGATGTCGATGTAGCGTTCCTCGGTCAATTCCTGCCTGCAAAGCTCTTTTGCAAAAATCGGCTCCAAATCCTCGGTGGTTACCGGCCTCATCGTTGCCGGGTTGATGTACGGCTCCGGCTTTTCCTTCATGTCGGCTTTCATATTATACCATTGCCGCGGAATCTGGTCCTCTGTGAGCAGGATTCGGTTTGGGATGTGTTTTGACATAAAAATACCTCCAACTAAAAGAATATAGCAGAGGAGAGAACAAATATACACGATTCAATTATAATTCAACTATACTAAACTATGCTCATCTATGCTCTGCTACTATTTATCTTAATATACAATTTCATTTTTGTCAATGTTTTTACAAAAGAAAGCATAAAAATAGAGGGAAGGAAAAGGATATGTTCGAACGTATTAATTATGAAGAAAAAATATTTCGCGAAAAAAGATAAAAAAAAGCTTGACA
>DVOF01000031.1 GCA_018713805.1 Candidatus Aphodoplasma excrementigallinarum
AGATCGTCGGCAGCGTCAGATGTGTATAAGAGACAGGCAGTTTACCGTGCGTAAGACGGATGTATCGGCCGGTACCACGTGGTACGCCAAAGCGTATATGATTTACAAATACAATGGGACCCTCTATACCATGTACAGCGATACGGTAAGCGCTTCTTTGTAACGAGATCCATTGCAAATAAAAAGGCGGCAAAAAATCTGCCGTCTTATTTTTATATCTTAATCGCCCAGCTTGCCGCGTACGATCTGGTAGACCTCTTCCCCGATGTCCTCCACACTGCGCAGCGCGCCGCCCGGCGCACAGTTTACGACCTGCCATCCATACTTCCCCGCAATGTATTTTGCATTGTCGTAGCTTTTCTGGATATGGCCTTCATCCCGTTCATGGATGTCCTTTTCCGCCTGCCCGGTCGCCTTGTTTTTGCGCGACTTTGTAATCGCCGCGCCAACCTGCGGCGGCACATCCAGAAAGATGACCGCGTCCGGCTCCGGCAGGCCGTAAACGCCGTACTCAAAACTACACAGCCAATCCAAAAATTCGTCCTTCTCCGCCGCCGTGGCGAGCTTTCCCGCCTGATGAATCATGTTCGACGTAACATAACGGTCGGCGAGGATGACACGTCCGGCCTTGTACGCCTGCTCCCACTTTGTCTTGTAGGAAACGTAGCGGTCGATTGCAAAAAAGGTGGAGGCCGTCTTTGCGTCCACATCCTCCGCCCGCTCGCCGAACCGTCCGGCAAGGTACATCTTCACAATGCAGGACGCTTCGCTCTCATAGTCCGGAAATGACACCGCCATCGGGTTCCACCCTTCCGCGGCCAGCCGCGCAAACAGAAGCCGGGTCTGCGTTTCCTTCCCGCTTCCATCAATGCCTTCAATTGCAATCAGCCTGCCCATCTGCCGTCCCCCATCTCAGCGATACTTTCTTCCCTTCAGCAACACCGTCAGCCCGAAGCGCGGAAGCGCCATCATTCTGCCAATTCGCTTTGGTTCCTTTTTTAGCCGGTATGCCCACTCCAGCCCCAGTCTCTGCCAGCTTTCCGGCGCACGCTCTACCCGTCCAGCCAAAACGTCCAAACTCCCGCCTGCGCCGAGCACAATCCGCACGTTCAAACGCTTCCTGTTATCGGCAATCCATTTTTCCTGCTTCGGCGCGCCAAGGCACACAAGCAGGATGTCCGGCTGTGCCGCGTTGATCTGCCCGACGATCTCCGGCGTCTGCTCCTCTTTGAAATAACCGTCCCGCGTCCCGCAGATGACAAGGCCCGGATAAAGCTGTGTCAGCTTGTCCGCCGCCTCCTCTGCCACGCCGGGCTTCGAACCGAACAGAAACACGCGTCGCCTGCTCGGCGCAGCGCGCTCAAGCAAACGGTTCATCAAATCAAATCCTGCGACTCGCTCGCGCAGCGGCTGGCCCAAAATCCGGGACGCATATACCACGCCAATTCCGTCGGCGGTGTTGAGGTCTGCGCTGTTGAGAAGCTGTGCAAACTGCGGGTCCTTGTATGCCATATAGATAATTTCCGAATTCGGCGTAAACACACAGTGTACCCGCTCCTCGTCCAGATAGCCCAGCAGGGTATCCACCGTTTCCGCCATGGTCTTTGTGCTGACCTGTACCCCAAGAATATTGACCGTGTCGCCCATATCAGTGTTCCTCCACTCTCGAAACTGTGAAATCGTCGTTCAGTATCAAAATCTGCGCCCCGCTCGCCAGCATTTCGTCCGTGATCTGCTCGGCGGGGATGATCATCTCCACGTAGCCGTTCCCTTTTAAGTAATGGCGCACCGCGCCTGTAAGCGCCCAGTCGCTCGACGTCACGTTGATAATATGCTCCCGGTGTTCTACGATTCCATTCAGATACGTCCGCTTCGCACCGACGACATAGCACTCCCGCGCGCCCGTGAGCGTGTCTTCGTCGAGCGCGGCAATGATGTTGTTGCAGATCGTTTCGTCGATCAACGCCGCCTCCCGGTAGTCGTGCATTTCGCTCACATTGCATACGTTCAGCCCGAACGCCAGCACAAAAACAAGGACGGACGCGACTGCGCGCCCGAGCCGCAGCTTCGAAAGCAGGCAGCCGAGCATGAGCGCTACACCAATGAGCGGCACATACGCCGCGCGGAACGGCAAAGTCGAATCTTTTGTCACAAAAAACAGCAAAACCGAGCACAGTGCAATCGCCGCGCCGAGCCAGAACGAGAACATGCCCTTGTGCCGTTCCCGCCCGCACAGCCATGCAAAAACACCGGACAGCACGGCAATCAAGAGCAGGAGCCACGGCGTTTCCAACAAAAGCGCCCATCCGCGCAAAACCCCATTTATATTCAGTGTGACCGCGCCCATGCAAATCACGTGATAAACTTCCTTTGCCATAAAGACGATATGCGGCCCGAGCTCGGCGAGCGTCAGGCCCGCCCCGCGCCCGCTCAGCGCGCCGACATTGCGCATAAGCAGATAGTAGGCAGCAATGATACAGCCGTTAAGCACGGGAATCAGATACATTTTCCAGCTCTGTCTGGTACGGAAAAAATACGCGCAGCACAGCAGGAACGAAAGAATCGCCGTCTGCTCGTAAAAGCAGTACGACGCGAGCTGCGCCACGGCAAACAGCACGAGCCAGTACCAGCGTTTCCCCCTATTGTACCGCTGGAAAAAAAGCAGGCTCAGGCCGGTAAAAAACACGCCCACGATCACACGCGACGACGCGCTGAGCCAATACTGCGCCTCAAACCCAACCGGCAAAAACAGCAAAAGCAGATAAAATACGCCGCCCACCTGGATGTCCATATCCGACAGGATACGCTTTAAAAAATAAACCGCCGCCACCGTCAGCGCAGCCGTCACAAACAAAATCGCCCACGGCGCGTGCAGATACAGCCAGCCCCACACATATACGTCAAAAACGCCCGCCAGCGGCCGGGTGCTGATCGTTCCGATATGCAAAAACACATTCTGGAACGTCCCCTCCATCTGCGGATACCAATAATACTGGATATGGTCGTCCAAAAGTGGATAATACGTAAACCCATAGGCCGCATACCTGCATAAATACAGGCAAAAGGCTGCGGCAACAAACAGCATCTCCCGCTGCCGTGCCGACAGTCCACCCTTTCCGTTCCTCCCGGCAATCCTCACTTGCGTTTCCCCTTTCCCGGCGCATACAGGCCGCGCCTGTCATTTTGTACAATGCTGAGCAGCGAGCGCAGCATTGTCACCCCGTCACGCAATGGATGTACGCTGCTTCCGATAGGCGGCGCCTTCATGTAAGCCGCAATCCGGTCAATGCGCATCCCATGCTTTTTTGCAATGAACAGCGCCTCCGCGTCAAAGCCAAACCCGTCGATCGTCACCCGCGTAAAAATCGTATGCGCCGCCTGGGCGGAAAATGCTTTAAACCCGCACTGGGTGTCGTTAATACCGAGGTGGAGAAGCAAATTTGTCACAAAGGAAAACGCCGCCGAGCTGACCCGGCGCACAAGCCCGTACGTTTCATAGCCCGTCCCTTCGCGGCTGCCGATCGCAAGGTCTGCGCCGCTTTGGATGTGCGCAACGCTCTCCTCGATCAAAGACAGGTCGTACGGCAGGTCCGCGTCGGTGAACAATACCACATCGCCCTGCGCGGCGAGCGCCCCCCGCTTCACCGCGGCGCCTTTGCCACGGTTTTGCATCTGGCACAGGGGCTCTACCCCTTCGAGCCGCACGAGCCGTGCGGTATCGTCGCTGCTCTTGTCGTCGACGACAATCAGCTCATATTCATATTCCCCCTGCTCCAGGTGCGCCTTTAGCGTCAGGAGCGTTTTTTGTATCCGGCCCGCCTCGTTATAGGCCGGAATGATTACCGATACCTTCAATACCGCCTGTCTCCCCTGTCTATGGATTTGCGCGTATGTACCGGCGCGCAAAGGGCGCGCCGTCCAATGCACCTAAAATACCGTTCCAACACAAAACTTCTGATCCAGATAATAACGCGGGTCGGTGGAATAAAGCCGCTCAATCCGACGCCGCCCGTCGCCGAGCACGCTGACCTCCATCGTCACGCCGCTGTGCACGGTCATGATCCGCTTCGGCGCTTTTTCCGCTTCCTGCGCAGCCGCCTGCTGAAGGAGGATATGCTCGTACGGGATAATGCTGTGATACATGCTTATCCCTCCTTCTGCACCTTCCGGGCTGCAATCAGCTCTTTGAGCTTGCCAAGCGCGTCGCGCAGGCTCCCCACGCTGTCGATCAGCCCACACTCGACCGCCGCCTCCCCAAACACGATGCTGCCAACGTCGTTTGCAATCTCGCCCGTCTTGAGCATCAGCCGGTTAAAGTCCTCTTTCGAGATATTGCTGTGGTCGGAGATAAAGCCCACGATCCGGTCCTGGATCTTATTAAAATAGTCAAACGTCTGCATCACGCCGATTACCATGCCGTTCATCCGAAGCGGATGGAGCGTCATGGCCGCGCTCTTTGCAATAAACGAATAGTCCGCCGACACCGCAAGCGGCACGCCGATGCTGTGCCCGCCGCCCAGCACGAGCGACACGGTTGGCTTGCTCATGCCGGCGATCATCTCCGCAATTGCCAACCCGGCCTCCACGTCGCCGCCCGCCGTGTTCAAAATCACCAAAAGCCCCTCCACGCTGTCGTCCTGCTCGAGCGCGACGAGCTGCGGCAAAATGTACTCGTATTTTGTCGCCTTGTCCTGCGGCGGCAGGATCATATGGCCCTCGATCTGCCCAATAATGCTTAAACAATGGATGTTGAACGCCTTGCTGTTTGCCTCGGTAATTGCGCCTTTTTGTTCCAAATCCAATCCTCCCTTTCGGTTTCTCCGCTTAGTATGGGTTTGAACCGGCGCAAATATGTATACCAGGGCATTTGGCGGGAAATATCGCCATCTTTGTCAATAACCTCTTCTATTCTATTATAATTCTCGCTTTTTTTCAATAGTTTTTTTCCTGCGGCCGCCATAGCGCGCGGTTTTCATATAATGGAACGCCGCATACATTGACAGAAAAGCCTGCGTTGTATATAATAAAAGAATTGAGGGATGTATATATCATCGGTTAATCATAACTAACTTTTTGTATTAGGAGGGATTTGCATGACGCTCGACAACCTGAAAATCGGCCGCAGCGGGGTCATCACCGCAGTCGGCGGCGACGGCGCGCTCCGGCGGCGGTTGCTCGACATGGGCCTGACGCCAAAGACAAGGGTCATGGTCCGCAAGGTCGCGCCTTTGGGCGACCCGATTGAACTGCATTTGCGCGGCTATGAGCTTACGCTTCGGAAAGAAGACGCCAAAAACATTGAGATAAATGAGGTGGACTGAGTGCATATGACCTTTGCCCTGATCGGCAACCAAAACTCCGGAAAAACAACCCTGTTCAACCAGCTGACCGGCTCGAACCAGCATGTGGGGAACTTCCCTGGCGTAACGGTTGAAAAAAAGGAGGGGACGCTGCGCAAGCACAAGGACGTGTCCGTCGTCGACCTGCCGGGCATTTACTCCCTCTCGCCGTATACGGCAGAGGAAGTCGTGACGCGCGACTTTGCCTTAAACGACAAGCCGGACGGCATCATCAACATCGTTGACGCAACAAATATCGAGCGCAACCTGTACCTCACGCTCCAGCTCACCGAGCTGCAAATCCCCATGATTCTTGCGCTCAATATGATGGATGAAGTGACGGCAAATGGGGATTATATTGATATCGATAAGCTTTCCAGCTCTCTGGGCGTTCCTGTTGTGCCGATTTCGGCGAGCAAAAACGACGGGATCGACGAGCTGGTCGACCGCGCCATTGCCACGGTGAAAAACGGCGTCCTGCCGCAGAAGACCGACTTCTGCCAGGCGGGCGGGGAGCTGCATAAGACGATCCACTCCATTGCCCACATCATTGAAGACCACGCCAATGCGGCAGGTATCCCGACGCGGTTTGCCGCGACCAAGCTGGTCGAGGGCGATACGCCGATGATGCAGCGGCTTGCGCTCCACAAGGACGAGGTCGATTTGATCACCATTCTCGTCCAGAACATGGAGAAGGCGCTCGGCACCTACCGCGACGCGGCATTGGCCGATATGCGCTACGACTTTATCGAGCGGCTGTGCGCACGCTGTGTGGAGAAAAAGCACACCCAAACCAAGCAGCAGCTCCGCTCCATCCAGATCGACAAGATATTGACCCATAAGGTGTTTGCACTGCCGATCTTTTTGTGTATTATGCTGTTCGTATTCTGGATCACGTTCGGCCTGGTCGGGCCGGTGCTGTCCGACCTGCTGTCGGAGGGGATCGACCTTGTGACACAGGCGACCGATACCTTGCTCATAAATTTGCAGGTAAGCGAGTGGCTCCGCTCCCTGGTTATCGACGGCGTGTTTGCCGGCGTCGGCAGCGTGCTGTCCTTCCTGCCAACCATTGTGGTCCTGTTCTTCCTGCTTTCCATTTTGGAGGACAGCGGCTACATGGCGCGCGTGGCCTTTGTAATGGATAAGCTTCTGCGCAAGATCGGCCTGTCCGGCCGCTCCTTTGTACCCATGCTGATCGGCTTTGGCTGCTCTGTGCCGGCCATCATGGCGACGCGGACGCTCTCAAGCGAGCGCGACCGCCGCATGACCGTCATGCTGATCCCGTTTATCTCGTGCAGCGCCAAGCTGCCCATCTATACGGTTTTTACGGCGGCGTTTTTCCCAAAGGGCGGCGCGCTCGTAATGATGGGGCTGTATGTGTTCGGCATCCTGATGGGGATCCTGTCGGCCTTTCTGCTGAAAAATACGTTATTTAAGGGCAAGCCCGTCCCCTTTGTGATGGAGCTTCCCGCCTACCGGCTGCCGGCGGCAAAAAGCGTGCTGCTGCATATGTGGGAGAAGGCAAAAGACTTTATTGTAAGGGCTTTCACGGTCATCTTCTTTGCAACTATCGTGATCTGGCTTTTGCAGAGCTTTGATTTGCGGTTTGAGATGGTGCAGGACAGCTCACAGAGTATCCTTGCCAACATCGGAAAATTTGTCGCCCCCATTTTTGCGCCGCTCGGATTTGGCAACTGGCAGGCCGTGACCGCCCTAATTACCGGACTAACGGCAAAGGAGGCTGTAGTGAGCACGTTTGCCGTGCTGACGGGTGCAGGCGACTCCAGCTCCCTTATCCCGATCTTATCGAGCATGTTCACGCCGCTGCAGGCGCTCTCGTTTCTGGTGTTTACCCTGCTTTACATGCCGTGCGTTGCGGCAATGGCGGCGGTCAAGCGCGAGCTTGGCGGGTATAGGAGCGCCCTGCTCTTGATGCTGTACCAGACGGCGTTTGCGTGGGTTGCGGCCTTTGTGGTGTACAGTTTTGGGCTATTGTTCTTTGGATAGAAGGTGAACATGATTAGACTGGTTGACATTTTTGTATTGCTCGTGCTGCTCGCCCTTCTGTTGCTTGCTATCCGGCTTTATAAAAGGCGGAACAGGAGGGGCGGATGCAGCGGGTGCCCCTGCTGCGGAACATGCTTTAAAACACCGGAAACCTGCGGCAGGAACAAAAATAAAAACTCCCCTGAGTAGAACTTCAGGGGAGTTTAATTCTATAGATATTAGTTCAAGATTGCCATTTCCGTATCCTTATCAAACAGATGAATCTTGTTGCCCTCAAACGCCAGCTTCATCTTATCATTCGGCTTTACGTTCGAGCGCGGGTTAACGCGTGCAACAAACTGCGTCCCCTCGATCAAGAGGTACAGATACGTTTCAGCGCCCATCATTTCCGTGATTTCAACGTCAGCATCTACAACGCTGTCCGGCATAGCCGACAGATACGACTCCTCGTCGTGCAGGTCTTCCGGACGGATGCCCATGATAACTTCCTTACCGATATAGCTGCTATCCAGGTTCGCAACGCGGCCCTCCGGAAGCTTAACCGCACTTTTGCCAAACTCCAGCCAAATACCGTCGTCCCGCTTTGCCACCATCGCATTGATGAAGTTCATCTGCGGGCTGCCGATAAACCCTGCAACGAACATATTACACGGATTCATATAAAGGTTCGACGGCGTGTCAACCTGCTGGATGATACCATCCTTCATAACAACGATGCGGCTGCCCATCGTCATAGCTTCCGTCTGGTCATGCGTAACGTAGATGAACGTCGTCTGCAGTCTGTGGTGGAGCTTACCAATCTCTGTACGCATCTGTACACGCAGCTTTGCGTCCAGGTTGGAGAGCGGTTCGTCCATCAGGAATACCTTCGGCTCACGCACGATTGCACGGCCGAGCGCAACACGCTGTCTCTGACCGCCGGAAAGCGCCTTCGGCTTCCGGTCGAGCAGATGCTCGATGTCAAGGATTTTCGCCGCTTCCTCTACGCGGCGCTTGATCTCATCCTTCGGCGTTTTTCTGAGCTTGAGGCCAAATGCCATATTCTCGAAAACGGTCATATGCGGATAGAGCGCGTAGTTCTGGAACACCATTGCGATGTCTCTGTCCTTCGGCGCAACCTCGTTTACAAGGCGGTCGTCTATGTACAGTTCCCCATCGCTGATCTCCTCCAGCCCCGCGATCATACGAAGCGTCGTTGACTTACCGCAGCCGGAAGGCCCGACCAGAACGATAAACTCCTTATCTGCGATCTCCAGGTTGAAGTCGCTTACCGCAACTACGCCGCCGGAATATCTTTTGTATATACCTCTCAAACTCAAACTTGCCATTGGATGAATACCCCTTTCTTGTTATAGAGACTCTTGCTTAACAAGATTTATTATAAC
>DVOF01000032.1 GCA_018713805.1 Candidatus Aphodoplasma excrementigallinarum
TACTGATACTATACTGTTAAGAAAAAATTGGGGGATAAATTTATGAAACGTATTGTATCCGGAGTTTTAACGCTCCTTTTGCTCCTTTCTCTTTGCGCCTGTTCCCTCCCGGTCAGTTTGCCGGACAGCAATTCGGTGCCGGAGAAAGCAGCCGCAGACGGCAGCGCCATGCAGGTCACCTTTCTCGACGTCGGGCAGGGGGACTGCGAGCTGATCGTCCTGCCGGATGGGAAAACCATCCTGATTGACGCGGGCGAGTCAAAAAGCGCGGACGATATTATCTCCTTTTTAGAGGGGCAGGGCATTTCCCGCCTCGACTATGTAATCGCCACGCACCCGCACGCCGACCATATCGGCGGGATGCAGGAAGTGATCGAGGCGTTCGATGTAGGCGAAATCTATATGCCCAAAGTCGAACACGATACAAAAACGTACGAAAACCTGCTCCTTGCCATTCAGGAAAAGGGGCTGCGGATCCATACCGCCAAAGATGGGGTGAGCCTTATGGAAGAGGGCGGCGTTAGCGCGCAGTTTGTTGCGCCGTGCGCAGACAGCTACAAGGACTTAAACAACTATTCCGCCGTGCTGCGCCTCACGTATGGGGACGTATCGTTTTTGTTCATGGGCGATGCAGAGCAGGAGTCGGAGGCGCAGATTACGGCTGACGTGTCCGCCGACATCATCAAGCTCGGGCACCACGGTTCGTCCACGTCCTCGTCGCAGGAATTCCTGGAAGCTGTATCCCCCTCCGCCGCCATCATCTCCTGCGGGGCGGGCAACTCCTACGGCCACCCGCACGAGGAAACGCTCCGCACACTTGACCTGCTCGGGATTGAAACCTACCGCACCGACCAGGACGGCACCGTTACCGTGACGACGGATGGCACAACCTATCAAATTCAAACCGCAGCGAGTCAAAAAACCGGCGGCATCGCTTTGATGCTGCCGGTTTTTACAATATAACCATGACTACCCCTGCGCCGCTTTCCTTTTCTCACTCCACCATAGCGTCAACAGCGCGCAGAAGAGCAAGACTGCGCCCACCAGCAGGCCTATCCATCCATTTGCCGCCAGGCCGGACACAATATAGCCGATAAACGCGCACCCGGCTACCAAAAGCGCATACGGCATCTGGGTCGAAACGTGCTCAATGTGGTTGCATTGCGCTCCCGTAGACGACAAAATCGTCGTGTCTGATATGGGCGATATATGGTCGCCGCAGACCGCGCCCGCCAAAATGGCGGACACCGTCACCACCAGCAGGTTCGCCGCCCCGCCGCCAAACACAGCCGCCGCAATCGGGATCAAAATCGCAAACGTCCCCCACGACGTCCCGGTCGCAAACGCAAGCCCCGCCGCAACGAGGAAGAAAATCGCCGGTAAAAGCGACATCGGTATGCCGCCTGCGCCTACGATCCCCTTCACATAACCGCCCAAGTCGAGATATTCTTCCGCGCACACGCCGCTCAGCGTCCACGCAAACGTCAGAATCAAGATGGCGGGTACCATCGCCTTAAACCCGTCGGCCAGGCTTTCGGCAAACTGGGAAAACGTTACGACCCGGCGGGGGATGTAGAGGAAAAAGGTGACAAGCAGCGTACAAAACGACCCGATCGCAAGCGATAGCGCCGCGTCGCACCCCGCAAATGCGTCGATTATGCCCACGCCTTCCAGAATGCCGCCCGTGTACAGCATTGCCAGAATGCAAAAAACAATCAGCACAAGGATTGGGATGACGAGGTCGCAAATGCGCCCCCTGCCGTTCTCCGCCGCGGGTTCGCCTTTGTCTTCCTCAGCATGGCGCCCCGTCTCCACAGGCAGGCTCCGTTTCATCGCGCCAAAGTCAAAATTTGCAGCGATCATGAACACAACCATGGCAAGCGTCAAAAGCGCATACAGGTTGAACGGGATGGTCTGCAAAAACAGCGCAAAGCCGTCGATCCCGCTCCCCTCGGGCAGAGAAGAGCCGACTGCCGCCGCCCAGCTTGAAACCGGTGCAAGGATACACACCGGGGCCGCCGTCGCGTCAATGATATAGGCCAGCTTCGCGCGCGAAATCCCGTTTGCGTCCGTGACCGGGCGCATGACCGTCCCTACCGTCAGGCAGTTGAAATAATCGTCCACAAAAATCAGCACGCCGAGCGCCGACGTCGCAGCGAGCACGCCGCGCTTCGACTTGATCGACCGGGCTGCCCAGCGGCCGTACGCGCGCGTTGCGCCCGACTTGTTCATCAGCGCGACCAGCATCCCCAGCAAAACGAGGAAAATAAGGATATTGCTGTTTGCGCCGACCTTTTCCCCCAAGACCGTGAAGGTCGTTTCCAACGCGCCGAGCGGGCTAAAATTGGCGTACATGAGCGCGCCGGACACAATCCCGGCCAGAAGCGAAAAATAGACCTCCTTTGTCCAAAGCGCCAGCGCAATCGCCAGCAGCGGCGGCAATATGGTCCAGATCGTCTGCTGCAGCCAAACCTCCTGCATATTCTCCCCTCCCTGTTTTGATGCTTAAACGGTCTTGTCCATTGCTGCGAGCGCAGCTTCGTCCAAGCGGTATGTCGTCCACTCAGAAAGCGGCTGCGCGCCCATTGCCAGATAAAAGCGGATCGACGGCTCGTTCCAGTCGAGGCATGCCCATTCCATCCGGCCCGCGCCGCGCTCTTTGGCCGTACGCGCCACAGCCTGAAACAGCGCCTTGCCGTAGCCTTTGCCGCGCTTTTCCTCCCGGACATAAAGGTCCTCAAGGTAGATGCCGCTTTTCCCTTTAAAGGTCGAAAAATTCTCAAAAAACAGCGCAAACCCGACCGGCACGCCGTTCTCTTTCGCTAACAAAACCTGCGCGCCGCCCCGGTTGAAAACATTTTCCGCAATCATTTCTTCCGTCGCCTCGACGCAGTCGCTCATCTTTTCGTATTCGGCAAGCCCCCGGATCAAATCAAGAATCACTGCTGCGTCCTGCCTCTGTGCCGGCTCAATTACAAAGTTATCCATCTCTTTCCCTCCAAACGCAAAATATCCTTCTGTGATTTCTGTATCGTATCACATTTTTTGCACTTTATCAACATAATCTTTTATTTCGCAAGGCAAAAGAAAAAAGACAGGCCGCTCCCTGTCTTCATCATGTCCAAAAAATTATTTTTTATTTCATGCACGCCCGTCCCATTTTACCAGACGCTCCCCCAAAACGAGATACGCCTGCCCGGACGCAAGGCGGGCCATCGGCGTATCGGAACGCGAATCCGAGTAAAAATTTTCGACCTTATAGCCCGGCATCTCCGCCCGGAAACGCACGGCCTTCTCCTCCCCATAGCAATTCAGGCCATCATATTTTCCCGTGCGCGCATCCACCCGCGAAGCAATCAAATGCGATATGCCAAGCCGCTCGCAGACCGGGCGCAGCAAAAACTCCGGCGATGCGGAAATCACAACGTCGTCCGGCCTTTGATTGGCGCGGTACCACGCCTTGATCCTGCCCTGCTTATCGTCCCAGAAGCGTTCCACGACTGCTTCTATCTCCGGCACGCTGCGGAAAAAGCGGTAAAACCGTTCCTTAAACTGCGTTTTTGTATAAATACCCAGCAGGTACAACAAAAATGCGCCGCCCTGATAGGGGAGCCATAGCAGGACGGATGGAAAGCGGCGCACGCAATAAAAATAAAAATGCGCCGTGCTGTCGCCGTCATAAATCGTATTATCGAAATCGTAAACATTCACCACAGCCCGCCCCCAAACCTAACCCATTGAGGATTTCATTGTATCACAGCGCGGCAATGCTGTCAACGAAAAGGCCGCCCGCAAAGGCAGGCGGCCGTTTGTTACTGCAAATTACGGATGCGTTTTCGATAAACGCCCCAATAAATCAGTATACTGGCAACCAGAGAGAAGCACTCCGCAATCACAAACGCATACCACACCGCGTCCAGGCTGATCTTACTGAGCAAATATGCCGCCGGGAGCAAGATGATGATCTGGCGCAACAGGGAAACGAGCAGGCTGTTAAACCCAAGCCCGAGCGCCTGAAACAGCGTCGAAAACATAATGCCGATCGCCGCCGCGATAAAGCACAGGCTGATTGTCCGAAGCGCAGGGACGCCAATGGCTAAAATTTCGTCCGTTGCGTTGAAAATCATCAGAAGCAGCTCCGGTATGGTCATAAAAATCAGCATACCGACTGCCATGATAATCACTGCAATAATACAGCCGTACTTCAGCGCGGACAGCAGCCGCTTTTTATTGCGCGCGCCATAGGAATACCCCATGATCGGCATAACGCCGTGCGTTAGCCCAAACACCGGCATAAAGACAAAGGACTGCAATTTGTAGTAGATGCCGAACACCGACACCGCCGCCTCGGAAAAGCCAATCAAAATCCAGTTGAGCGCCGTTGTCAGCACCGAGCCAATCGCCTGCATGACGATCGAAGGAACGCCGACGATATAAATATCCTTGATCGTCGTCCAGTTGATCCGGAAATTTTTAAATGTGATATGTACATCATGCGACTTTGTAAAAACAATAATAACGGCAAAAACCATCGCTACGATCTGCCCGGCCACCGTCGCAATCGCCGCGCCGGCAATCCCCATCGCCGGTACGCCTAAAAAGCCGAATATGAAAATCGGGTCGAGAATGATATTCGTGACTGCACCGACAAGCTGGAACAGCATCGGGTAGATCATGTTGCCCGTAGCCTGCAGCGTTTTTTCCAGATTGACCTCCAGAAAGCTGCCGATCGACACAAAAACCACAATACTCGTATAGGTAATCGCCATTTCCTTCACTTCCGCGCTGGCGTCCAGCATGGAAAAATACGGTTCAATAAACAAAGCGCCCAGAATTACAAACAAAACCCAGCTTGCAATGGCAAGTAAAACGCCATGCGTCGCCGCACTGTTGGCCTCGGCAAACCGTTTTTCCCCCAGCCGCCTTGAAACGAGCGAATTGATACCAATGCCCGTCCCCACCGATACAGCCACCAACAGCATTTGTACCGGGAACGCCAGCGACACCGCCGTCAGCGCCGCCTGGCTGGAATACGCCACATACATGCTGTCTACAATGTTGTACAAGGACTGGATCAGCATGGAAAACATGCTCGGCAATGACATTGAGATAATCAGCTTCAGCATGGGAGTCGAAGCCATCTTGTTTTCTTTTATCGTTTCCATTTCATCACTCCTTAACCGCCTTATTATAACATATGGCAGCAGGGAGCGTAAAGCAGTTTTCTACATTTTTCCCATTATAAAATAAAATTTTTGTAAAATCCAAAGCAATTTCAAGTTTGTTTATGTAAATTATTCCAATTTTAGACGTTTCCGCAACAGCACGCATAGATACGCAGCCAGCGCCGCTTTCAAAGCATCGAATACCACAAACGGGACCACACCCGCCGTAACCGCGGCGCCAAACGTCATATGGGCAGAGATCGCCAGCCACGCGCTTCCAAACAGATAGCATATTATGAGCGAGGCAAGCATACTAAAAAAGTAGGCCGCAAACCCCTGTTTTGGAAACAGTTTCATGCAAAGCCCGATCGTCACAACCATAAGCGGATACGCCACCATATATCCGCCCGTCGGGCCGAACAGGGCGCTTGGCCCGCCCATAAACTTGCCAAATACCGGCAAACCACACCGCCCCAAAAGCAAATAGACAAGGACGGACAGACAGCCGTATCGGATTCCCAACACGCCCCCGCATAAAAACACCGCCAGCACCGACAGGGAAAACTGGACCTGGCTGAACGGCAGCGGAACCACGATCTGCGCGCAAATCGCGATAATTGCTGCAAAAATTGCTGCTAACAGCATATTTTTTGTCTTGAGTTTCATTTTGCCACACTCCTTTTTGGACTATGTGACATTATAAAACAAAAAGA
>DVOF01000033.1 GCA_018713805.1 Candidatus Aphodoplasma excrementigallinarum
TAATAGTGCTTCACATACGGCCCTTGTCCGATTTGCTCAAGGACTTCTTATACGCATAAAATTGATTCGGAGAAGACGGATAGGAGGGCGGCTTCCCCGCATGGCTTTTGCTGCCCGCTTCTATTTCCTGGCTACTATCGACATCAGCATAAAGATTTGGCAAATTTCCTTTTTCATTCTCATATAGCTGGGTAAACGCGTTTTCGTTGTGCGTATCCATCTTCTCCACTCCCTTCCGCATCATAGCTGCCCTAAATATTCCAAACAATTTCCAAGGAGGCATCCTCATATAAAATGATATGCCGGATTAAAACATTGGTTACGGCGCGTTTCTCCGCAAAGTCTGCCCTTCTCCACCGTTTCGTAAAATCTATCCCATTTGTGCTCTCGCGTTCAGGCGTGGTTATCTTCTCGATTTGTTCTGTCAGCTTATCTTTCTGTTCGCGCAGCAGTTTGGCCTTGTTATTTAAAAGCTGTATCATCTCTGTGTTAAGCTCTCCCGCCAGTACTGCCGTGCTAAGCTGTTCCTCCTGCGCTTCAATTTCTTTGATTGCTATTTTAAGCGCATTTGCCTTTTTTTCTGCAGATGTATCCGCCTGTTTGGTGCCGGATAGCGTTAAGCTGGGGAGCTTTTGGGCAATGCAGTCATACACCATCGCCTCCATATCCTCCACATAAACCGTTCCCCTGATACCGCTGCACGTCTTTTTGTGCGTCTTTCCTGTACATAAAAAATACCGCTTTGTTTCGCCTTTGACAGTCGTCATGGTATGGCCGCACTTGACACAGATTAGCTTTCCTGCAAGCCACGACGTGCGGTTGCCCCACGCCTTGCCAACCTGCCTGTTTTTTTCCAGCTTTTGCTGGCATTTGAGCCATGTGGCCGCATCTATCAGGCCTTTGCTCTCCAAAACAACGATTTTCATATCACTCCAATCCGGCAAATCTCGGTTGTGCGTACTCCTTCCATAAAGCTGGATATTATGCACGCCGTCAAACGCGTGAATATCGTTGACAATATGCACGCCACGCTGCTGGTAATAGGCATAAATATCTGCGTTTGCCTTGACATAAATTGGGTTCCGCAAGATTGTGCCAAGTTTTCCCGTTGTCCAGTCTGTGCCAGACAACGGTTTGATACCATTTTGAAGCAGGTCTGCTTGCAGCCGCCGAAGCGTTACCCCCGGCCGGGCATAAACTTCAAATATGTATTTGATATGTTCTGCTTCCCCGCTGCGCGGAACGAACTTTTTCGTCTGAATGCCCTGTATCACGGTTTTCTCCAACGCATAGCCATACACGCGCCGGCCGCCGGTATAAAGTCCCATACTACTCCGTTTTTCGTATGCGTCGCGAATTCGGTTTACAATGCTTGTACGCTCAAACTCCGCAAAAACCATGAGCAGTTTCATCAGCATTTCGCCATATGGCGAGGCTGTGTCGAACATCTCCTGGGCACTTACAAACGCAACGTCATGCTCTTTAAAAAGCTGTATCATGTCTACAAAGTCAAGCAGCGACCGGGAAACGCGGTCAAGCTTATAGACAATCAGTTTCCTGACCCGGCCGCGCCGAATGTCCTTCAGAAGCGCCTGAAACCCCGGCCGGTTCGTGTCCTTGCCGGAATAGCCCCGGTCCGAAAAGGATTTTACCGGGTAGCTGCTTTCATCTGGACGTATCATCCCCCTGCTGTACTCCAGCTGGGTTTCTATGCTGACCGAGTTTTCCTTCTCAATGCTCTGTCTGGCATATAATGCGATATAGATAAAACCACCTTCCCTACTGTGCCGTTACGCCCTCCCTGCATGCGACGTGAAAATACTGTACAGATCCTCGGCAACTTTTTGGGTAAGCTCGTGTTTTTCACAGTCGGAAAAAACAACGCTATGCTTTACGCGGTGCCGCTGCTGCTTGCTGTCTGTATATTCCGTTGTGCCAATCTCCTGTGTTTGAAGCCCTCGCTGTAACACACATATTTCCCCCTGTCAAACTCTTGTTACTACAATTCTATGCCGCGTACCTGCTGTGCTATGTCTATATTTGTGCCCCTCCGTTTAAACTACTCATTTCGGTGAAGCGTTAAACTATGTACAGAACCGTCCGCAGCAAAAGAAATACTTTATGGGGATGGGCAACAACAAAAAATAGCTTGCAAAAAGGCTCACAGGTTTTTCTGTGAGCCTTTTTAGTTAACATATAATTAATTTACGATCGGCCCCGTCAGCTCTTTGCAAATGGGCTCCATACCCAAAACGCTATCCCAAAGGAATACTTTGTAAGTATTTCCCGCCGAAGCCGTAAAGTTTTCAAAGCTGATCCGATTCACACCCGCCGAAAGCGACACGTCCTGCTGTGTCAGCGCGGTCAGCCGGCCGTCCCCATCATATGCAGCCAGAATGCAAGTGCCCGAAACGGCATCCTTTGTATCCACCGTAACCTCTATCGCGCCCGACATCTGCCCTTGAGCCTCTGCAAACCGTTTGTCCGTAACCGTTGAAACCACCGCCGGCTCCACTGCATAGGAGGAAGGCGTAACGGCAAACGGCGTTGCGACCGCATTTTCTACCGCTTCTTTAATAATCGGCAGATACTTGACCGGGACTTCCGCACTGTCCGGCACATACGACAGGCTGTCCGCCGACAGTCCGGTCAGCGCCTTCACCCACGTCGCGCTTGCAATGTAACGCCCCAGGTTCCAGCTCAAGTGGTGCCCGTCGCGCGTCAGCGTATCTCCGATGTAACTGGTACGCACATTCTGGACGGCCGTTCCCGTCGGGATAACGCCGGCTATATCCGAATTTGTAACAATTTTTTCCTGTACTGCGCCCGTGATTGCCTGATACATCTTCATTTGGTCGTTGTCAAATAGTGCAAAGCCGGCGTTCGTGCTGTCCGACTGGTACGCCCATGTCATGTCCCAGAATATTTTTGCGTCCGGGTTCGTCCGGTTTTTCTTTACGTATTCAATCAAATTTGTCAAGTCGCTGTTATAGGTTTCCGGCAGCCCGCTGTCGCTGCTCTGCTGTTGCAGGACGATGATATCCCAGTCCTCGTCGGTCAGTCCCTCAAGAAGCGTCCTGTTACTGCTTCTCTGCGGGACACCGATGCTGTTTTTATAATAGCCATAGCTTGCATTGCTTTCGTTTGCATTTGTCCAATGGTCATGAATGCTGCTGCCACCAATCGCAAGGTTTCCAATGACAATATCCTGTACACCATAATCCTGAGCAACCTTATACAAATGTTCAACCGCGTCGCCGCTGAAGCTGTTGCCAATGGATAGCACGCGGAGCGAGCTGTCCGGCACCGCGTCCGTAATCCCGAGCGCCGCGTCGTCAGGCACGTACGTTTCATCATTTGTAATAATGAACCTGTCATATACAATGCTGAAATACTGCCGGACACGCAGGCGGACGTAGCCGACGCCGCCCTCGTCTACCTCAACCTCGCCAAGCTTGACCCATTGTGGGTCTTCCGGCTCCGCTGAAAGGTTTGCGATGGAGTACTTCCCGCCGTCCAACGACAGGTACAGGTTCTGTCCAGCGTGGTTGCTGACCGAACCGGTATGCCGCATCCAGATCGAATAGGTCCCGGCCTCGTCCGCTTCAAACGTAAGGTCGACATGCGCCGGTTCAATAGTCTCCGGCGCTACGTCCTTGTCATGCTCCTTCGTCGGCGCAAGGCCGCCGAAACCGGAAAACAGCTTGTTGCTCGCACGCTCGAACACTTCCGTGTCATATTCCAAATCCTCCGCTTCTACGTCCAAAACGCCGTTCTCCGTTTGCAAATACTGCACCGGCTCCGACGTATCCACTGTATAAGAAGAAGGCGTAACGGCAAACGGCGTTGCGACCGCATTTTCTACCGCCTCCTTGATGATTGGCAGATACTTTTCCGGAATATCCGCCACATTCGGGACATGGCACAGCCCATCCAGGCTCCACCCGGTCAGCGCCTTCACCCAGGTCACGCTGGCAATGTAGCGTCCCAGATACCAGCTCAGATGGAACCCGTCACGCGTGAGCGTATCCCCGATGTAGCTGGTGCGTACGTTCTGGATTGCCGTCCCGGTTGGGATGATAAGGTCAATATCCTCGTTCGGTACGATTTTTTCCTGAACCGCGTCCACGATCGAATTGTACATCTCCATCTGGTCGCCATGATAATAATCAAGGAATACGCCGTGCGTGCTGTCCGACTGGTACGCCCACGTCATGTGCCACACAAGCTTCGCGTCAGGGTTGCTCGTTTTAATATAGTCGATCAATTTCAAAAGGTCGTCGTTATACGTATCCGGCTGGCCGCTCCCCAGGCTGTCCTGCTGGATGGTGATATAATCCCACGCTTCATCCTCCAACGCAGCTTTTATGGTCATATTTTCCGTGGTTACCCTTGTCCCGGTCGTATTTTTCGTATAGGTATATGCAGCCTCGCCGCTCTGTGCATTTGCCCAATGCTGGGAAATCGACGCGCCGCTGATAAACGCATTGCCTATGATAATACTGTCTGCGCCGCAGTCCTCCGCGACGTCATAAAGGTGTTCCACCGAATCCTGGCTGAAGCTGTTGCCAATTGCAAGTACATGGAACGGCTTTTCGTACCTTCCAATCCCAAGCTCCGAATCGTTTGGCACATACGATGTATCATTTGTAATGATAAAACGGTCATAAGAAACGTTATAATTCTGCCGTATCCGCAGCCGCACGCGGGCCGTCTCCCCTTCCGACGCCGTAACGGTACCAATCGCTGTCCATGCGGGTGCACTCGGGTCGCCTTTAATCTGGATATATTTATAATTATTGTTACCTGTGGATAAATAGATACTGTTACCCGAACTGCCGTCCTGTGTTGCTGTGGCGCGCATCCAAACCGTATAGGTTCCCGCCACATCCGCTTCAAAGGACAGGTCAAGATCCGCTTCGGAATCAGCCGGCTGTGTCGTCCCGCCTTCTTTATCCTCCTTCAGGACCTTAAGCGCCTGGCCGCCCGAATAGATGTCCCCCGCCGTCAATTCAAGCCGCCCCGCCGACGCGTCAAAGGGCACATCTTCTGCCTCAAAGTCGAGATAGCCATCCTGCGTAACCATTGTCACGGCAGCAGATACGCCCGTCTGCAAGGGCAAAAGGCTGCAAATCATCGCCAGCATAAGCAGCATACTAATCCATTTTTTCATAGATTTTTCCCTCCTGTTTGAGCAAAACATTATTACACTATAATATAC
>DVOF01000034.1 GCA_018713805.1 Candidatus Aphodoplasma excrementigallinarum
AACGGCACTGGGGAAAAAAGAGATTACGATGATTTTAGGTTGCATTTGTCTTGTACAGGTTGTCCTTTTTGAAAGCCTCTATACGTTTTTCAAATGGAATGACAGTTGGTAAAATCTTCACTAAATCAAAAGCGCCTGCATATGCAGGCGCTTTATTCATATCCCGTTTACCCAAACATTTTTTTGAGCCGCACGTCGCCGCCAAAAAACCGCACCGGCGTAAAGTGCTCCAAAATACGGGAGTGCAGCCGCTCCGAATACACCCTTGCGATCTCATTGATCGCATAATTTGTGCTGATGACCATTTTCTTACCGGACAGCAGCCGGTCGTTCACCAGCTCGAATAAAAACGACACCGTCTGCGCATTCGTCGCCTCGCTGCCTAAGTCGTCTATGATCAGCAGGTCGCACTCCGCCAGCCTGTCAAACTCCGCGCGCGCACGCGCCGCGTCCGTCCGTCCGAACAGGTAGTCGCTATAGTACGAGAACAGCTTTGCCGCGCTCTGGTAGATGACCGTATACCCACGGTCGATCAGCTCCTTAGCAACGCAGGTCGACAAAAACGTCTTGCCAAGCCCCACGCCGCCGTAAAAGAACAGCCCCGGGCCCGGCTGGTCAAAGCTGCGCACAAACGCCTTGCACACGGCAAGCGCCTCCTCCATGGCCTCCCGCTGGGAAATGCCCGCCTTCTGGTCGACCGTGTCGGAAAACAGCGAGAGGTCAAACTTGTCAAACCCCTGCGTTTCAAACAGGTTGAACAACTTGGAGGCATGGTACGCCTCCTTTTTCACAAACGCCTTGAAGCACTCGCACGGTTTCCCGTCGATGTACCCTTCGTCTTTGCACAGCTTGCAGCGGTAGCGCATGTCGGTATAATCCTTTTCGTAGCCGGCCCTTTCAAGCGCACGCTCCCGCATGGCGGACAGCATCTGCATGCTTTCCTTCAAGTCGTCCGCTATCGCCGGCGCCTTCTGCGGGTCTTTCAAAATTTCAAGCGCCGCGCCGCTCCCGACGCGGTCAATCTCCTCGTCGATTTGCTTGACCTCGGGACAGGCGTCGTACACCTCAAAGAGCCGCTGTTTCCGCTCCCGCGCCTCCACCATACGCTGCGCCTCATAGGCGTTGAGCGCCTTTTTATAGATTTCCTGCTCGTAAGCCATCGCGCTTACTCCTTTCCAATCATTTTCTTGAGCTTACGCCGTGCAAGCGCGTCAATCTCCTCATAGTCGTAGCGGCCGGAACCGTATACCTCAAACGGTTTGGCCTGGTTTTGTTTGCCTGCCTGCGGCTGCTGCGCCGCGCTGCGCCGCTTAAGGCTCTCCTGCGCCTGTTCCGCAGTGCGGATTCCTTCCTTCATCCATGCTTGTAGCACCTTATTGATATACGCCATCGCCAGCCGCCCGGTCTTAGTTACGCTATAATCGTATGCAAAAGCCGCAAGCTCCACCGGCACACCCATCGTATACCATTCGCCGATGTAGCGCGTCTCGCTCGCCGTCAGCTTCCGGTCTGCAATACCGAATTCCTTCTGTATCTGATACAGGTAGGTACGTTTATAGCTTTGCCGCTCGATGTAGCGTTCCGCCTCCGCCACGGTACCAATCCCCATCTCGTGCCACGAGAGCGCCACCTTTTCAATATAGCGCATGTCCTTCTTGCCAAGCTCCACGCAGTATTCGAGCAGCCGCAGAATCAGCTCCGGCGCCATCCCCAGCCAGTCGTAGAGCCCGTAAAGCTTTTCGATAGCGGAGTAGGACAGCGTCCTGCCCAGAATTTTCTGCGCGAGCGCAAGCATGTCGGAAAGCTGCTTGTCCGACTCCAGAATCGCGCCGACTTCGCCGGGCCGGTAAGACGGCGCCTCCTCCGCCAGAGGAACGTGCGCGCCCGCCTCCGGGCAGAGCGACAGGCTTCCCTGTGCGCCGAGCCGGATAAGCCCCTGCCGCACAAGCTCGCGCACAGCCTCCCCGACCCTTTCCCCAGGCATGCTTAAAAAGCGTCCCACCTCGGAAACGCTTGTTGTCCCGCCGTTTTGCTCTGACAGATATTTTATGTAGATATACAGCTTGACGCATTCCCCGTCAAGCCCCGGCAGCACCCGCAAAAGCGCCTGCCCGCCAATCTCTACGCCCCGTTGTGCCATTTGTACTCTCTCCAAACGATTGACAATTCTCTGTTTTTATTTTAGCACAGTTTTATCCGGAAGTACAGAGAAATATTATTTCACGTTCCCGGGTGTTTTTCCATAAATAAAAAAAACGGCGGGCCGCCGTTGCGCTTCGGAATTATTTTTCCGAATGCAGCTTTACCGGCTCGCCCGCAAAGATCAAATCGTCGATATCTCGGATTTGCGTTTCCGAATGCTGTGCGCTCTCCTCCACTATGCAGGACGGACGCTTCTTTGTTTCTTCCATTGCTCTTGCCCCTTTCTGTTAAGTCATACCAATCTGTTTCATTGTATGCGGCGGCGCCCCGTTTGGTTCGCCGCCGCAAAAAAAGAGGGCCGGCGCGCACAGCGGCCAGTCCTCCGCGTCTACGATACTTGCTCTTTTTTATACTATCTATTCTATGCTACATATACTTGCGCATATGCGCGATTGCGCTCTTTTCCAAGCGCGAAACCTGCGCCTGGCTGATGCCGATTTCGTCCGCGACCTCCATCTGAGTCCTGCCCTGGAAAAACCGCAGGTTCAGGATATGCTTTTCCCGGCTGCTCAGGCGTTTCATCGCCTCGTTGAGGCCAATCTGCTCGAGCCACTGGTCGTCGCAGCTCTTTTCGTCCTTGACCTGGTCCATGACAAAGATGGCGTCTCCGCCGTCGTGGTAGACCGGCTCGTAGAGCGACACCGGGTCGGCGATGGCGTCGAGCGCAAATACGACATCCTCCTTTTCCATGCCGAGCTCCTTTGCGATTTCGCTCACGGTCGGCTCCTTCTGGTTCTGCGCGGTCAGGCGTTCCTTGACCTGAAGCGCCTTGTACGCCGTGTCGCGCAGCGAGCGGCTCACCCGGATAGAATTATTGTCGCGCAGATACCGGCGGATTTCCCCAATAATCATGGGGACAGCATAGGTCGAAAACCGCACGCCCACAGACAAATCAAAGTTGTCGATCGACTTGATTAGGCCGATACAGCCCACCTGGAACAGATCGTCGG
Source organism: Candidatus Aphodoplasma excrementigallinarum (assembly GCA_018713805.1). Lineage (GTDB taxonomy): Bacteria > Bacillota > Clostridia > UBA1381 > UMGS1253 > Aphodoplasma > Aphodoplasma excrementigallinarum. The sequence continues at coordinate 3,153 of DVOF01000034.1, forward strand.
CCGCCTCCCCGCGGGAGTTGAAGCGCTGGATTACGCTCAGCACAAGGCGGAGGTTGCCCTGTATAAACTCCTCCCGCGCTTTGGTGTCGCCCTCCTTGATTTTTTTTAAAAGCTCCATCTTTTTGTCGTTGGACAGGTTGGGCAATTTGGCTGTGTTTACACCGCAGATTTCGACTTTGTTGATCATATTCGCTGCCTCCTAGGAAAGTTATGTACAGCGATATAAACACAGTTTTAGTATAGCTGCCCGGCAAATTTTTTATACCGGCATTACGTCATTTTCATGATTTCTTTTTTAAGCCGGACGATGATGCGTTTTTCGAGCCGGGAGATATACGACTGCGAGATGCCAAGCATATCGGCGACCTCCTTCTGCGTCCGTTCCTCGTGCCCGCGCAGTCCGAAGCGCAGCTCCATAATGCGCTGTTCCCGCTCGGACAGCTTACTGATAGCGAGGTCTAAGAGCGCGCGGTCCACCTCTTCCTCCAGCCCCTGGTTGATCACGTCCCCCTCTGCGGACAAAATGTCCGAGAGCAGCAGCTCGTTGCCGTCCCAGTCCACATTGAGTGGCTCGTCGATGGAGATTTCCGTTTTGATGTTCTGGTTCTTGCGCAGATACATCAGGATTTCGTTTTCAATACAGCGCGACGCATACGTGGCAAGCTTGATGTTCTTGTCCGGCTTGAAGGTATTGATCGCCTTGATCAGCCCAATGCTCCCGATCGAGATTAAATCTTCAATTCCGACGTTTGTATTTTCAAACTTGCGCGCAATGTAGACAACGAGACGCAGGTTGTGCTCGATCAGCGCCGTTTTTACACTCTCGTCCGTGCCGAGCCGCGCGAGCAGCTCCGCCTCCTCCTGCGGCGTCAGCGGCGCGGGAAGCGTCTCGCTTCCGCCGATGTAGTAGACCTCGTCGTCGATGAGGCTTTTGATGCGCACAAGGATTTTGGCACATTTGAGCCGGGCCGCCATGTGGAGTTTCTGCGCAAGCTTCATGGTTCTCTCCTCCCCTGTCTTGTTTTTGTATCCTGTTTTATAGGTTTACCATAACGCGCGGATGGATCAGCGCGTCGTAGCGCGGGCTCTGGGATAAGGGCTTTGCACAAAGCCCGATCAGCGCGCCGCGCTCATAGGGCCTGCCGTCCACGTCGAGCCTGCTGGGCAGAAACGCGAGCATCACGTCCCCGCACGTGCCAAGCGCGCGGTACGGCACGAGCCGGAACGGCGTGTCGCACACAAGCTCGACCTTGATTTTGTCCGAGTCTGTCTTCTCCACGTCGCACAGCCGCGTATAAAAGTCCTCGCCTTTAAAAAGCGGCTTGACCGATTCGATCGTGCATACAATGACCGGCAGGTTCGTCACCGGGTCGGAAACGGAATTTGCCGTGTCCAGCAGCGCGTGCATCTGGACGCTTTTCGTCCCATACGCAACCGTAAGACGGTGCATGTTTGCGCCGTGCGCCAGCCGCTTGGTGTAGAGCCGCTCCGCAACGTGTAAAAACGCGTAGTACAGCGCTGCTGCGCCGAGCAGTATCAGCGGGTTTACGCCAATATAAAAGACCCCGTTCGATACGGCGGCCCCCACCTTTGGCCCAAGCGAAGTAAAGTAAAATAAAGCAAAGGCCGTCCCCGCCAGCGCAAAACTCGACAAATAAAACATCCCCAGCAGGGAAAAAAACTCCCGCACGCGCCCGGCCCGGAACGAAACCAGGACGATCGCCCCGCTTGCAAGCAACTTGCATACTGCGCTGTATAAGAGCGGGATGTCGGGGAAAAACATAAAGACGCTGTACAGGCTTCCTACTGCCGCGCCGATAAGCAGGCGCCATGTGCGCGCCTTGTTTTTGCAGATTTTTCTGGTCAGGCAGAGCAAAAAAAAGTCAGCTATAAAATTCGTCAGAAACAGAATATCCAGATATACAGTCGGTCTCATCCATGCTATCCCCGTTCGGCGCACACAGGCGGTTTTTCTTGTTTGTTTTGTTATCGTGTTTTTAGTATAACAGGACAGGCGGGAAAAAAATGTAGTTTTGCGGCGGCGCGGAGAAAATTTAGACTGACAAAAAATTAGACAAAACCGCGCGCACCGACAGCAAGCGCAGGATGCGGACGGATTTCATCTTTCTTCCCGTGCGGCGCGGAGCAGTTTTTGCAGAATATGGCGGCGGCAGCCAGACTGGGCAAGCGGTGTGCGCGGCAATTCCGCGCCTTGACAAAAGAGGGGTTGTGTGGCATAATTTTCAGTATGGGAATTGGTAAAAAGGACGGTATTTGTATGGGGAATCTTCTGATTAAATTGTTTATCAAAAATCCGGACGACACCGGAAACGAAACTGTGCGGCAGCGCTATGGCATGCTTGGCGGCGCAGTCGGGATTGCGCTCAACATCATCCTGTTTTGTATCAAGCTCTGCGCCGGCCTGCTCAGCGCGTCGGTCGCAATCGTCGCCGACGCGCTCAACAACCTGTCCGATGCACTCTCCTCGGTCATCACGCTGATCGGGTTCAAAATGTCGGGCAAGCCCGCCGACCGCCAGCACCCGTTCGGGCACGGGCGGATCGAATACATCAGCGCGCTGTTTGTATCGATTGCGATTTTATACATGGGGATCGAGCTTGTGCGCTCCTCCTTTGATAAAATCATGAATGCCGAGCCGATCGTCGTGACGGCGGCCAGCGTTTTCATTTTGGTAGTGTCGATTCTGCTCAAGACGTGGATGTACTTTTTTAACCGGAAAATCGGCAAAAAGATTGCCTCCCAGTCAATGGCTGCCACGGCAAAGGACAGCCTGAGCGACTCGATTGCGACGGCGGCCGTACTAATCGGCGTTCTCATCTCCTATTTTACGGGCTATACAATAGACGGCTATATCGGCCTGATTGTGTCGGCGTTCATCCTCTGGACAGGCTACACGACGATCCGCGATTCGCTCACGCCGCTATTAGGGCAGGCGCCCGACCCGGAGCTGGTGAAGGAGATCGAACAGCTTGTGCTGTCGCACGAGGGCGTCATCGGGATGCACGACCTGATTATCCACAACTACGGCCCGACGCGGTTTATGCTCTCCCTGCACGCAGAGGTCAGCGCAGATGAAAACGTGATCAAAATGCACGACACGATCGACCTCATTGAAAAGGAACTGCAGGAGCGCTACCATTGCGACGCGGTCATCCATATGGATCCAATTGAGACCAATAATTCTCTGATTAACCAGACGAAGCAGTTTGTCGAGGACGTAATCCATTCCATCAGCAGCGAGCTGAGCCTGCACGACTTCCGCATGGTGACGGGCCCGACGCATACGAACCTGATTTTTGATTTGGTGGTGCCGTTCGACTTCAAAATTAAGGACGACGACCTCAAGCAGATGATTCAGGACAAAGTCGCCGCGCGCGACAGCTTCTACTGTACGGTAATCAACATCGATAAAAATTACATTGGATAGGAGAGAAAAGATTGAGACCCTTTCTGCGTTGTTTTCTTTCTATGATTTTACTTGCTGCGGCCTGCACGGCGCCGTTTACCGCCACAGCGGCGGCTATCCCGCCCGCGTCGCGCTTTACGGTACAGCCTGCGCCCTATACGGGCGAGGTCTATGACGCGGCGGCATTGTCGGACGGGCTGTTTATGGTCTGCGGGGACGGCCACATGTGCGGATATCTCGACCAGGACGGCAATACCGCGATCGGTTTTTCCTTTTCTTATGCCGGCTCCTTTGTCGACGGGCTGGCTCCGGTAAGCGTCCCATACGGTAAAATAGGCTACATCGACAAAAGCGGCACCTTTGCCATAGAACCGGGCTTTGATATGGCGGAGGAGTTTTCCTGTGGGCTTGCGCTTGTTACAAAGGGCGACAAAACGGGCTTCATCGACAAAACCGGAAAGTTCGTCGACATAATAAAAAATCCGTCCTATACCCCTGTCAGCTCATTTCATGGCGGGGTCTGCTGGGTGGAAAATGAAAGCGGCCGCCGTGCCGTCATGGACACGC
>DVOF01000035.1 GCA_018713805.1 Candidatus Aphodoplasma excrementigallinarum
ATCTAATATTTTTTCGGCTTTGCGATATTCTTTTGGATCAATCGGCCAAAGGGAAGGGGTGTTCCATCCCATTCCGCGCCGGTATGTTTGCCTGTTGATAAAAAAACTGGCAATCGATAATGTGTTGTATCCCTGCTGTTCCGCCCAATCCAGAAATGCAGTCCGGGAACTGTCCGGCCAATTATCCGCAAAAAAGCAATCCCCGACATGAAAGCTCCTCATAAAGAAATGCTCACCGCTCGAATACCCAAACCACATCGGATTTTGACAGTCGGTGCCAATCATACCCGGTATTTCTCCCGGAACGCAATGAAAAGCCCCGTAAAACTCGGTTTCGGTGTCATCGGAAAAATGCGCGCAATAGTGCCACATTCCAAGTTCAGTAGGCATAAAACGTATTTTCCAAATCGCATCACCGTCATAAAACCCCCAAAATGCAACACTGCTCCCATGTTCGGAAACGAATGTAACAAAAAGTTCCGTTTCACCGTAAGGATACGGGGTTTCGGGCTTTCGATGAATCGTGCATTCAAATATCCCATATTGTTCAACCGCCCGAATATCCGGCGCGCAACGCTTTTTTATGCGGCTTGCCCATTCCTCCAATTCAGAACGTTTAAACCTCCAGCGCCGCCCGATTCGATGTGCCGGAATATCCTCTCGCAGCTGCATCCATTTGCGAAGAACCGCCGGCTTCATATGTAGAAAACCGGCTGCCTCTGCAATACCGATAACCTCTTCTTTTTTATCCATTACAGCTCCCCCAAACTACAAAATGTATGTAGATTGGCAAAGGGTGCGCACCACTTCGGCACACACCCTCTGCTATTGACACGTTTACACTTATTTCTTTTCCGTAAATACAATTTCATTGACCGAGTTCCACATATTCACCGTGTTGCCGGCGCCCATATACTTGACATAGCGCGCCTGCACGCCGCCGAGGTCAAACGCCTCCAGCTCATTTGTCGTGCCGCTCGACTTCTGCTTTTCAAGCACAGTCGTGTAGTTCTCCCCATCCTCCGACACGGCAATCGAGAAGGTGTATACGCGGGAATCGCCGTTGTGGTATGCGATCTGTACCTGGTCGAGCGTTTTCACATCGCCGAGGTCATAAATTGCCCATGCCGCCGACTCCGTGCCTTCTGCGGCCCAGCGTGTTGTCATGTCGCCGTCGACGGAGTTCGTGATTACGCCGCCCTCGCCGTCGTCCGCGCTCGCTTCCAGGTCATAAATATTGAGCGCGTTGGAAATATCGTGTTTGCACGGGTACATCCACCGTCCCTGTTCGTCCTTTTCCATCATATCCGTTGTGCCCGGCGTAATGTAAACCGTACGCGCAAACTCGTCATAGCTTACCTGTGCGCCGAAGCTCTCCGAGATAAAGCGGATCGGCACGACGAAGCGGTCATGATAAATCGTAGCGGGAACGTCGATCTCTACCGGCTGCTTATCGACATATGTTGTCGTCTGGTTCTCCGTAATCGTGACTTCTCTGCCGCCAAGTGTAGCCGTGGCTGTCGCACTCGCCTCGTCCCACTGAACGTCCGCGCCGAGCGCTTCAAAAATCGCGCGCATCGGAACGAGCGTACGGTCATTTACGACTGTCGGCGCTACGTCAGAGTACAGGAACTGCCGGTTTATGCGGATATAAACACCCTCGAGCTCCGGCATTGGCGTATTGATGAACTGTTTGTCTGCATTGGAATCCTTGTAGGTCAGCGTATAGCTGCCTGCCGGTGCGGTAAAGGAAAGGAGCTTGCCCTCCTCCGCAGCGATGACATCCTGCGTAAAGCCGTCGCCGCTGACCGTCCATGTGCCAGGCGTTACGTCTGCAAGCGTATACTGCAGCGCGCCCTCGCCGCTGACTGTAAGCGTAAAGCTGTCTGCAATCTCCGTCCCGCTCTTAGCAAACGTCACGACGCGGTCCGCAATTTTTACGCCTGCAAGGACGTCCGTTTCAATCAATTCCGTTTCCAGATAGTAGTCCTTATCGTTGTCGCTCACCTGCATAACATTGAGGAACAGATCGGACTTTGACTCCTGTGCGGGAGACACCTCGATCCGCCACGTTTCGCCCTCGTCCGTTTCGCTGTCGAGTTCATAGCCATAGTAGTTCGTACCGTCTACCATGTATTCGCTGCCCTCGCCGCCGACTTTTTCAATCGTGAGGTTATCCGCCGCCGGCAAAAGCGTATCGACTGTCATCTTCCCGTTGTACGCCTTACCAGCCTCCTCGTCGGCATATGTGCGGCGGAAGATCGTCTGGCTGCCGTTGATTTCCGGCTCTTCAAGGCCGTGGAGCAGCCACTTCTTCTCAAACGAAGGATTCGACGAATCCACTTTATCAAATACAATCAGCGCAGCCGGAACCTCGTCGTTGAACAGGTTCAGGAACATAAACGAACGCTTGAAGTCCTCTACCTTCTCGCTATACGCATTCGTCAAGTCGCCCTTCAGGTAGGTGTAAGCCGGCGTCTGCGTATCCTCGCCGATTTCCTGCGCCTCTACCGTTGCCACATGGGAACCGTTCTGCTGCATCCACTCAAGCGTGGCCGGCTCCTCGCCGTTTTGTATGGTGCGCTGCCCGCCGTCGTTTGCAAATGTGCTGTAGTACGTCATCGTGTCCGTTTCATTCGGGTCGTATACCGTGATCGTATTGTGTGCGATCGTACGCTTATTATACGCAAGGTCATGCGTCGTACCATAGTCGGTGTCGCCATACTCGCCGCTTCCCCGCGTGCTTCCCTCATAGATACCGGAATCACTGGCAAGAATCCCCTTATAATAAATCTGGAAATGTCCTGCGTCAAGGTGCTGATGGTTTGCAAACCACCATTCGCCGACCTTCATCTCCGCAACGACTGCCGGCGAATCCACGCCGTCCTCCCAGCCTGTACGCGCCACGCTCATCCCAATCGGGCTGCCAAAGTAGCGGCTGAGCGGAAGCTCATAGATCGGCTTTGCCGCCAGGTCTGGGTCGTTGAGCACCAGGAACATGATCGGCGAATTATCGTCATAGCTGTTCAAAAAGGCATTTTCCCGGAAAAATTCGTCCTTTAAATACGGGTCGCCCGACATCGCCGAGTCCATAAAGAACTGATGCGCGCCGATATTCCAGTAGTTCCACATCGCCGTTGTGTCATTGAACGTATCGCCGTCGCGCAAAAGCTGGCCGTCCGGACGGCGCAGGTAAATATGCCCGTAGAGCATCTGATACAAATTATCGTCGAGCGGTGCGGGCAAGCCCATCTGCGTGATAAGGATCTGCGCATACGTATCAAACCCATGCCGGTACGGCCCGTAGGAATCGCCCTGGTGATGGTAGTGCGCCGTATTCTGGAACGCACGCACCGGAACAAAGTCCTGATAATACCGCCCCGCTACAACGTCCCATACGTCCGGACGTTCGTCATAAATCGCAATTGCAAAGCTGAGCAGGTCGCGCTGAAGCTGTGCCTCGCCGGCATGGCTCGTAACAGCAGTTTGATTCGTCGGCGGCCAGCCGATCTCCATCAGGGCTGCCAGCCTTTCGCACTGGGTAATGATCTGCCGCTGCTTTGCCGCATCCAACAGCGGATAACACCAGTCGTAAACCTCCGATGCAACATAGATGACATAGCCGCCACCGCGCGTTTTATCGTCCACGGTCGATACGGTCGAAAGATAATTGATCATCGCGTCGACCGCCATATTGCCGCTCGTCTCGTCGCCGGTCAGCGCATAGTTGAAGGCATGCGCCTCAATGATATTGAGCATCCCCTTGTTGATGTTGCCGCCGCCGCTTGCTGAAGCAGCGAGCACGCCGTCCGTCGTGTCGGCGAGGAACGCCTCATACCGCTCTTTTGCAGCCTGATTCTGCGGCTTATCCATATTTTCGAGAATCTCGGGTATATCGCTCTGCCGGAACAGCAGGCGCGGGTGCTCTGCCGGCGGGTTAACCGGCGGCTTTTCATACGGCGCGCTGATCGGCGTCATCGGCAAATCCTCGATATTATCCGGGATTTCCCCCATGCCCGTAGGCGTGAATATCTTATCCGTTATGATAAATTTGTCCATTTCCATTTTTGCCTCGCGCATAATGAGGTCAAGCGTATGCACCCCCGCGCTGAGCTGCCCGGAGGTCAGCTGCACCCACTGCCAGTCCTCCGACACCGCCGGCTGGAAATAGGCGTAATTCCCGTCCAGCCCGGCATATACGGAATCGCGCCCTTCGTCGATGGACTTTACGCGCGCCCATACCGTATACGAGCCTGCTGTGCTCGTCTGGAAGGTGTAGTATACGTCCGCCGCAGCGCCTTGGGTGGGGTCGGAGGCCGGCTTTTCGCCCTCGCCCATGATGTACGCGCCTCCGGAGGCATCGTCTGCTTCATATATATCGTATTTCGATTCGATTACGCCGTCTTCTGCCTCAATTCCGACGCCGTTGCCCGTCACCTCAAATACCGTTCCGGTAGGCCGGTCGTTCGGCGGCGGCGAGCTCGTAGCGCTCGCGCTTGCCGTCGGGCGCGGCGTAGAGTCCGAAGCGCCAGGAATATCCGCCGGAAGCTTTGACTTATCCGCCGTTACGAACAGCGCGTCAAACTGGCCCAAAACCTCCCGGTGTGTCCACGAAAACGTGTGTTTGCCCGCCGTCAGGTCCTGCGTTACAACCTCGATCCAATGGTATTCCTCCAGTCCGCCCGGATGGATCGTCTGCCACGCATCGTCGTCCCACCGAAAATGGAACGAGTCGCTGCCTGAGTCGTTGCCCACGCCCGGGATATACGCCCGCATGAACAGCGTATAGCTGCCGTCGGACGGAATATCAAACTCCCATGCAGCATCCGGGTCAGAGAGCGCCGCCGGATCGTCAAGCCGCTCGCCTGTGCTGGCAACGATGTAGGCCCCACCGCTTGCCGCTGCATCCTTGACCGTCTCAATGTCATTGTTCAGCTCTCCATCCTCGCACTCGACGAGCGTGTCGACGCTGAAGGTCTGCGCATACGCCGTCGTACCGAGCCCTGCTGCTGTCATAACAAGCATAGCAA
>DVOF01000036.1 GCA_018713805.1 Candidatus Aphodoplasma excrementigallinarum
GTTTGCAGACTTAAATGACGACATGCGCCTGGCGGAGGACATGCTCAAATACATCATCGGGTACTGTCTGGACAATGCGCCGGAGGAGATGGCGTTTTTTAATCAATATATTGACAAAGGGTTGCTGGGGCGGCTCCAGCATGTCGTGGACAGCGACTTTGCCCGCGTGACGTACACGGAGGCCATCGAGCTGCTCAAAAAGAACAACGGCGCGTTTGCGTACCCGGCCGCGTGGGGGAGCGACCTGCAAACCGAACACGAGCGTTACCTCACGGAGCAGGTGTTTGGGCGGCCTGTGTTCGTGACGGATTATCCAAAGGATATCAAAGCGTTTTATATGCGCCAAAACGACGATGGCGCCACAGTCGCGGCAATGGATTTGCTCGTGCCGGGCGTGGGCGAGATTATCGGCGGGAGCCAGCGCGAAGAGCGGCTTGACCGCCTGCTTGCGCGTATGGGGGAGATGGGCCTGCCTCCGGAGGACTATAGCTGGTATCTCGACCTGCGGCGGTTCGGGAGCGCGCGCCACGCTGGGTTTGGGCTTGGGTTTGAACGCGCGCTTATGTACCTTACGGGTATGGCGAACATCCGCGACGTGATCCCCTACCCGCGCACAGCGGGCAATGCGGCGTTTTAAAGGCGGCTATTGGGGGGAAGGGAGAAGGCAATTTAACACAATAAGGTGGGGTTTACATGCAGAAAAAGAAACGGATTTCGATCCCGGTCATCCTGTTTGTCATTGCGGTGGCGGTCATCGCATTTTTCGTGACCATGGGCAACTATTTGTTCGCGCTGGGCGCGACGGCGGTGATCCTGCTTCTGGTGCTGTACTGGCAGTGGCCGAATTTGCAGTCCATGCGCGGCCAAAGCGAGTACGCCAAGGGCAACAACACGAAGGCGCTCTCGCTTTTGAAAAAGGCGCATGAGTCGAGCCGTTCCCGCACGGCGAACTCGTGTGCATACGCGTACATTCTGCTCCGGTGCGGGCAGGCGGAGGAAGCGGCAAAGGTGCTCAACTATGTTTTGCTCAACCAGAAGCTCAAGCAGACCGAGAAGTTACAGGCGCGGCAGATTCTCTCGCTCGTGCGCTACAAGCAGGGCGACTTTGCCGAGGCGACGCGCCTGATGGAGATGGTGTTCGAGGGGTACAAAAACTCCAGCGTGTACGGCGCGCTGGGCTACTATAAAATCCTGTCGAACGCGCCGGACGCGCAGGCATTCAATGAGGAGGCGTACGAGTATAATTCCGATGACAAGATCATCATTGACAATATGGTAATCCTGTGCCTGAAAAACGGGGATTTGCAGCGGGCGAAGGAGTTGTCCGACAAGAGCATTGGCGCAGGCAACAAGGGCGTGGAGATCTTTTACCACGCAGGCCAGGCCGAGCAGGCGCTCGGCAACAAAGACAAGGCGCTCGAATACTATAAGATGGCGGCGTCGTGTACGCGCTCGTTTATGACGACGGTCAAGGAGCAGGAGCTTGAAAACGCAATTGACGCGCTGGAACCGGAGCGGGAAACCGAACCGGAACAGGGCGCGTAACCAATATTTTATACCACACAGGAGGAATCAAACATGAAAAAGAGAATTTTGAGTGCAGTAATGGCAGGTGTTCTGCTGCTCGCGCTTTGTGCGTGCGACGGCGTAGCAACGCCGACGGCGAGCCCATCCGCAAGCCCGAGCGCCTCTCCGAGCGCAAGCCCGAGCCCGAGTGCGACGCCGGAGGTCACGCCTGACCCGGAAAAGGTACATGTCGTGATTGAGACGAATGTAGGCACGATCAAGGCGGAGCTGTACCCGGATATTGCGCCGATTACGGTTGCAAACTTCCAGAAGCTCGTAGATGAAGGGTTTTACGACGGGCTGACGTTCCACCGTATTATCGATGGGTTCATGATCCAGGGCGGCGACCCGAAAGGCGACGGAACAGGCGGCTCACCGGATAAAATCAAGGGTGAATTTCTCGCAAACGGGATTGAAAATAACCTTTCGCACGAGCGCGGCGTGCTGTCCATGGCGCGCAGCAACGACATGGATTCTGCGTCGAGCCAGTTCTTTATCGTGCAGGAAGATTCGACCTATCTTGACGGCATGTATGCAGCGTTTGGCAAAGTGACCGAGGGCATGGACGTTGTTGACAAGATTGCAAAGGAAACGCCGGTAGAGGATAATAATGGAACTGTTTTGCCGGAGAACCAGCCGAAAATCATCTCTATCACGTTTGAATAAGAGCATAAAGCATATACCCAACGGAACCGATATCTGGAGGGGATAACATGACAAAGGATTACGATATGCTCTACCCTGCGCCGCCTGTTGTTCCGCCTGCGGGTCATCCGCGCGTGTATTTTACAAAGACGGACGTGCCCAGAATCCTGCAAAACGCCGAAAAGCCGCAGAACGCGGCGGCATGGCGCGTCCATAAAGCGAATATCGCCTACGAGGGCGGCGCGGTGTTTGGCGATGCGTACGCGGGGACGAATTTTGACTCAAACATAATGAGCATCATCGAGAGCTTTGCGCTCGAGTATGCGCTCGGCGGCGGGGAGAAGTACGGCCTGCGCGCCGTAGAGCTCATGCGGGAGGTCGTAGAAAGTATCTACTTCTCGGTCGACGGGTACAGCTATAACACCATTGGGCAGACCGTGTTTACGATTGCCGAGGTGTACGACTGGTGCCATAGTCTGCTCACGGCGGCGGACCGGGAAGCGTTTTACAAAAAAACGATTGAGCTTGCGGGCATGATGGAGGTTGGCTGGCCGCCGGTAAAGCAGCGCGCTGTCGTCGGGCACGGCCCGGAGGGGCAGGTGCTCCGCGATTTGATGTGCGCCGGGATTGCCATGTACGATGAGTACCCGGACATCTATACGCTCGTGGCGGGGCGGTTTTTCGCCGAGTTTATCGGGCCGCGCAAGCTGATGTACCGGGCGCACCATTTCAGCCAGGGGAGCCACTACACGTATTACCGCGTGCAGTGGGAGGCGCTCTCGACGTGGATTATGGACAAAATCGGCGTACCGAACGTGTTCGGCGACGACCAACAGTATGTGATGTATTGGGGGTTGTATGCGCGCCGCCCGGACGGGGCTATCCTGCGCGACGGCGACGACAATAACGACCGCAATATGGTAAAGGGGCAGTTTTACACCGAATACTGCCGCCCCATGCTGCATATCGCAAACTATTACCGCGACCCGTATCTGAAGTGGGAGGCGATGCGCCAGCTCCCGGGTATGGAGCCGCAAAGGCCGAAGGCGAACCAGACCATTTCAAGCGCGGAGATACTCCTTTTAAACGACCCGGATTTGCCGGGCAAGAGCGTGGCGGCGCTTCCGCTTACCAAGTATTTTCCCTCGCCGAAGGGCGCGGTCATTGCGCGCACCGGCTGGGGGGAGGGAAGCAGCGCGCCCACGGTCGTAGCCGAGATGAAAATCAACGAGTGGTGGTTTACGAACCACCAGCACCTCGACGCAGGCGCGTTCCAGATTTACTACAAGGGCATGCTGGCGACGGATTCGGGGTATTACCAGGCGAGTGTGGACAAGATGTTTTCCGATGGGAACAACGGCAGCACGGGATACGGGAGCCTGCACGATATCAATTATAACAAACGTACCATTGCGCACAACTGTATGCTGGTGTTCGACCCGGGCGAGCAGTTCCGCTACAGCACGAAACAGGCGGACAACGACGGCGGACAAATGCTGATCGGCGACGCGGAGGAACCGAATCTGCTCGAGGATATGCTCGGCAACCCGGCGCTGAAAACGTGCGACATTTTAGGGCATGAGTTTGGCCCAGATTTGCAATGCCCGGACTATACCTACCTGTCCGGCGACCTGACGCGCGCTTATTCGGACAAGGTGACATCCTATCAGCGCAGCTTTCTGTTCTGGAACCTGAAGGATACGGAGCACCCGGCGGCGCTTGTCGTGTTTGACCGGATTGCGTCGTCGGACGAAAATTTCAAAAAGACATGGTTGCTGCACGGCCTGTATGAGCCGGAACTGGGAGAAAACAGGATTGTTTTCAAAAACACGGCGTACGGCGCAAACGGCAAGCTGACAGCCGATGTGCTTCTGCCGCACAAGGGCGACACAGTAATCAGTAAGACCGAGGGCGCTGTGGTGAACGGCACGGACTATTATGCGGCCGTTACGCCGGGCCGGTTCAACGAGGGCGGCGGTTGGCGCGCGAAATTGTCCCCGAAAACGGCACGGAAGGAAGACTTATTCTTGAACGTGCTCCAGGTCGGCGACGCGGAGCCGGACTGTGCGCCGCTTGCCGTGGAATTGCTGGAGACGGATACGGCGGTGGGAGCGCTCATTGCAGACCGCGTTGTGCTCTTTGCAAAGGAGCGCGCCGGCTTTGGAGAATATATTCGTTTCGGGCTGCCCGGCAGCGGGCAATACAAAATCGTCGTTGCGGGCGTAAAGCCCGGTGTATGGCGGGCGGCATGCCCGGCAGGAACACAAACGGTACGTGCTTCTGCAGAGGGGGGCGTTTTGGCGTTCTCCGGCGCAAGCGGCACTTATGAGCTGTGGTTTGAGCACGAAGAATGAAACGGCAGGAAAGGATGATAAATTAGGATGGAAAAAATAGCTGTAATATTTGAAACAGAACAGGGAAACATGAAAGCAGAGCTTTATCCAGAAATCGCGCCGATTACGGTTGCAAATTTCAAAAAGCTCGTAGAGGAAGGGTTTTACGACGGGCTGACGTTCCACCGCATAATCGACGGGTTCATGATCCAGGGCGGCGACCCGCTCGGCAACGGGATGGGCGGCTCGCCGGACAAAATCAAGGGTGAGTTTCTCGCAAACGGCGTGAAAAACGACCTGAGGCATACGCGCGGCGTGCTGTCCATGGCGCGCAGCATGAACCCGGATTCCGCGTCGAGCCAGTTTTTCATCATGCATGCGGACGCGCCGCACCTCGACGGGCAGTACGCCGCATTCGGCAAGGTGGTGGATGGGATCGAGGTTGTGGACAAAATCGTGCAAAGTGCCAAAGTCGAGGACGCAAACGGCACGGTAAGGCCTGCAAATCAACCAAAAATCCTGCGCGTTTTTCTCGAGACGGAAAATTAATTTGAGATAATCAAATTTTTAACAAAAAAACACTTGTAAAAATGGCAGAAATATTGTAAAATACTAAGC
>DVOF01000037.1 GCA_018713805.1 Candidatus Aphodoplasma excrementigallinarum
TCTTTAAATGACGAGCAGATAATTCATTGTGCCTTCCTGCTCTTCACATACTGTCCGGGCGACATGCCCTCATATTTATTAAAAAGGCGGAACAGCGTCGCCACCGTGTTGCAGCCAATCATTTTTGCAAGCTCATTGTTTTTGATGCCCGGGTTCTCTGCCAGGATCTCCTTCGCCTTTTTAATCCGGTAACGGCTTAGATAATCCTTGAAGTTTTCCCCGGTCGCGTCTTTAAACAACGTGCTTGTATAGCACTGCGATAAATTGAAATGCCCGCCGATATCAAGCAGGGAGATGTCCTCATTGTAGTGGGAGTGGATGTAATCGAGCATCTGGCTCGCCAAATCGTCCTCTTCCATTTTGTTTTCCATGTCGATATGCTCAATTATCTTATGGAACAGCTCCCGGATTTTGGCCCCAAGCTCCCCCGGCTCCCGGCACATCTTGAGGTCAAGGAACACAATATCGCCTTCGCCGAACACTTCCTCCGCCGTCTTGCCCAGCGACTCCAGAATGCGGTTCAGCGTAGCCGTAATGGCAAAGGCAAACGCATTCATCCGCTCTTTGGTCAGTGTCCTGTTTTTAAAGTTTTCTTCTAAAACGGAATCAAGGATACGATCGGTTTCGTCCGTATGCGCCCGGATCACCGCCGTAATCAGCTCCCGCTCTGCATTGAGCGGGTAATAGAAGCCACCCGCATTGGCAACGTTTACATCCTCGCTCGTGACAACGGCGCTCCGACTGCCGATCGAAACGCGGTTCTCCATAATATGGCATGCAGACTGGTACGACTGCTCAATCTCCGTCAGCTTTTCGCAGTCGTCGCCAATCGCACATGCAATCTCTACGTCAAAGCTTCCTTCCACCATCATGGCCATATCCATTAAAAGCTCCCGCAGGGCGCGCACCTCCGTCCCATACGAAAGCACCGCCATCCTCGTGCGGTCGATCCTGATCGCCCCATGGGCGACCTGCCCGCGAAGCTGGTCGTTGATAAATTCCTCGATCTGCCGTTTGATCTCACGGATGGACTCTTCCGGAAAAGCCTCCTGTAAAAGCTCATAATCCGCAAATTCCACCAGTACCACCCGGTACGGTCCCGGAAGCTGCGCAAGCCCATGCACAGCGGCCTGTTCATGCGCTTCCTCGCCCGACACAAGGCCAAACAGAAGATCGCGCATAAACTTTTCCCGGAGCGGATCTTTTGCTGTTTCAAGCTTTTTGGCAAGCTCGTCCCGCTCCTGCGCCATCGACGCGACGGCCTGTGCCACAAATACAGCCTCGTCCGACAGGCCGGCATAATACCCCGGCATACATTTGAGTACCGTGTCCACCGGCCGATAGACCCATTTGGCAAACAGGCGCAAAAGCCCCCAGCACAGCAGCAGCCAAAGCACGCACAGAATAAGTGCAGAAAAAACAATCTGCACCGCACCATCTCCCAGCGCGCCCGTTGGAACCGCCATCACATAGGTCCATCTGTAAATATCAGAAGCTGCAGCGCGGTAAAGATACCCTTCGCCATAGACCGCTTGCTGCAGCATAACACCCGATCCGTTTCTCGCCGTGATATCATGGATGCCATTTGTCGTTGCAAAAGTGTTTGCCCCGATATTGCATACAATATCCTGTCCATCCAGAATAGCGACCGAGCCCCCGCGGTAAACCTGCCCGCCAAGCAGCGCCGACACATCGAGCACGCACATCACATAGACATACTGTGCCCCAGCTGCAGCGCGTGCCACGACAAAAAGGCTGTTTGTATTACCGCTTGATGCATCCATACAATAGCGGACAAATACCTTGCCCTCGTTTTCGCTCCTGGTAAAATATTGCCTAATCCCCTCGCTTGCGCCGTTCCCAAACTGGTACGCAGACAGGAAATCATAGACGCTCGTCACCTGCTCCGCCCCGACTACATGCTCTAAAGACGAAGCAAGCCTTGATACGTACACCCGCATACCCCGTTCGGCGGAACTGCCCATGTTTTTGCGGATCGACTCCTGCACGAGCGCAATCGTCCCCTCCGTTTCTCCCGACTGGGCGTATGCCGCGACCGCAGCGTCCTGCGACAGACGGGAAGCCATTTCCTTCACCATGCTGAGCCGGATATCCGTCTGTTTCACAAACTGGCCAAGCGCCTCCTCTGCTTCGGCCTCAAATTGTCCCTTCATCGCTCCATAGCTGCTGATGGAAAAGGCAACTGCAAAAAGAATCGTAAACACAAGCGTAACGGCAATAAACCCCTTGAATATATGTTTATAAAGCTTACGCCAAGCCATGCCATTGCCCCTTTATATACATTTACATATAAATGCTTTTACAATATTAAGACGTTTTGATAAAAAAAGACTGCTTTTATTATAACGCGAACCCATTGTTTTTGCAAGGGTAATTTTATACACTTTGCACATTTTTTACGTTTCAATTGTACGCATTCTCCATAATTCGGCGCAAATTCTGCACATAGGCGGGCGCCAGTGCATAGACTATACTGTTTCCTAAGCGGCACAAAGGGGGAATTTTTATGAATGCAGCCGAATGGGCCGACGCGTTATTCTGGTTTTTTGCAATTGTGGGGGCTTTTAGCCTGATTACAGACTTTACCGGGTTTCTCACAGCCCTGAGAAGGGAAAAAAGCGAGCCATGCGTCGTTTTGACTGTCAAAGACCAGCAGGAGAGCGTAGAGGGGCAGCTCCGCAGTATTGTATGGCAGAACCTGCACGCGCAAAACGGCGGGCGCGTCCCCAAAATCGTCGTGGTCGACCTGGGTTCTTCTGACGCCACGCCGCAGATATTGCAAAAAATTGCAAAAGACTATGATTTCATAGAAGTCACCGACAGGGAAGGTTATATTAAACGGATTAAAGAGCTTGTATAAAATAAAAAAAGCCGGCGTCACAGTGTGGCGCCGGCTTTTATGCCTCTTTAAAATACATGTCACGCAACTTTTTCAAAAGCTTGCGTTCCAGACGCGAAATGCACATCTGCGATACGCCCATCGACGCGGCGATCTGCTTTTGGCTCTGCTCGCCATAGTAGCGTTTTTGGATAAATTCGCGTTCCTGCCCGCTCAGCTCCTTCATGCAGTTCTCCACGAAATCCTTATCCTCCACCATTAAAAACCCATCGTCTGTACGCCCGAGCGTATGCTCAAAGCGGACCGCATCACTGCCCAGTATTTCCCGCTCGATGGAGATAACCTGCGGCAAGGGCTCCCCGGTTTTTTCCTGCGCCGGCTCACCGGTATTGGCAAGCCGGATCCGGTGTGCCTTTGAAAAGATTTCGTATAGGCGGCGCGGGACGCGGATAAAGTTCCCCTTATCGCGGAAATACCGCTTGATTTCCCCCGCGATCGTCGGCGTGGCAAAGGTCGTAAACTTCAAATCCTTCGATACGTCAAACCGCTCCACCGCGT
Source organism: Candidatus Aphodoplasma excrementigallinarum (assembly GCA_018713805.1). GTDB lineage: Bacteria > Bacillota > Clostridia > UBA1381 > UMGS1253 > Aphodoplasma > Aphodoplasma excrementigallinarum. Next base: position 3,419 of record DVOF01000037.1, read on the forward strand.
ATAAAAGCCCAATGCACGCGACCTGGTACAGGTCGTCATAGTCGATCCCACGGCCGGAGAACCGCCGCGCCATAATCTGCGCAAGATAGGTATAGCGCGCTATGATCTCATTGCGCACAGCCGTGTCCTTTGTCTTTTGATACTGCAAAAACAACTCTGCGTCCGACGCTCTTTCGACCGATTGCTTTTCTCCCATCGCACGCCCCCTCACTGCGGCATGGCTGTGCCGCCGCTGATAATATAGCGCGCCATGGCAAGCCCATTTTCATAGTTGTCCTGCTGCCATGTCGTCTGATCGTTCGCGCGGAGCGGCCGCACAGCTAAAAACAGCCCCTCCGTCTTGACGGATTCCAAATCTGTAAAAATAGGGTTGTCCCGCATCTCGATCGCATAAGGATTGCCGTTTGCGTCATAGCGCAGCAGGCTCTCGTCAATCCCGAACTCCTGCACATACTCGGACAGGTCGATAAACCCATAGTCGGCATACCGGTCCAGAAACGCCTCCGAAATCAGGAACACGACCGCGTCCCCGCCCGCCATTTCAATGTCGGCCATACTGTACATGGCGGCCATCTCCTCGCTGGCATTGTTATTGTCCAGATAAATAATATTCACCTTTGCCGCCTGCTGGCCGTCGCCGTTGATATCCTCCGTCACCGTGGAAAACCGGTCCTCAAGCTGGTACGCCTCTACCTGGCCCATGTTCTCCATCCCGCCGATATACGTTACGGTAAAATCCGGCTGGACGTTGAACACACATTCCGCTAATAACATGATCAGCAGGATAACCACGATTATGCCGCCGACAATAAACCACTTATAATAATACCATACGTTCTCCCACCATTTTTTTGAAAACGGCTTGATATAGACAGGAGGAGTTACATTCATTTCCAAATCACCTCGTATATGACCAACCTGTAAGACCGCTCCGCACCAGCCCCGGTGCAGAAGTTATATTTTCTATTTTTCAATCGGCTTCATGGTGGGGAACAGCAAAACGTCGCGGATCGAATAGCTGTCTGTGAGCAGCATGACGAGCCGGTCAATGCCGATACCCAGGCCACCCGTCGGCGGCATGCCATACTCAAGCGCGGTCAAAAAGTCCTCGTCGACCATGTTCGCTTCCTCGTCGCCCGCGGCGCGAAGCTCCGCCTGCCGCATAAAACGAGCGCGCTGGTCAATCGGGTCGTTCAGCTCGGAAAAGGCGTTGCCAAACTCGCGCCCGGTGATAAACACCTCAAACCGCTCCGTCAGCTCCGGCGCGTCCGGCTTCCGCTTTGCAAGCGGGGAGATTTCGACCGGATAGTCCATGATAAACGTCGGCTGCACGAGCTTATCCTCCACAAATTCGTCAAAGAACAGCGCAATGATGTCGCCGCGCGACGACTTCAGCTTTTCCACCTCAAGGCCCTTCGCCTTTGCAGCCGCCTGCGCCTCTTCGTCCGTTTTGATTTCGTTAAAGTCCACGCCGGAATACTGTTTTACCGCGTCGATCATCGTCATGCGCGCAAAGTGCGACAAATCGATCTCCACACCCTGGTAATTCACCCGCGTGGTACCGCACGCCGCCTGCGCCGCATAGCGGATCAAATCCTCGGTCAAGTCCATCATATCGTGGTAGTCGGCGTACGCTTCATATATCTCAATCGAAGTAAATTCCGGATTGTGCTTGATATCCATGCCCTCATTGCGGAACTGCCGTCCCATCTCGTATACCTTTTCCATGCCGCCGACAATCAGCCGCTTGAGGTGCAGCTCCGTTGCAATGCGCAGGTACATGTCCATGTCGAGCGTGTTGTGGTGCGTGATGAACGGGCGTGCCGCGCCGCCGCCCGGAATCGTGTTCAAAATCGGCGTTTCTACCTCAAGGAAGCCACGGCTGTCAAGGTACGTCCGGATCGAGGACAAAATCTTCGACCGCGTCACGAACGTCTTCTTCACTTCCGGGTTCATAATCAAGTCCACATACCGCTGGCGGTAGCGCAAATCCTGGTCCGTCAGGCCGTGGAACTTCTCCGGCAGAGGCAGGAGCGACTTCGATAAAAGCACAATGTCCTTGACCTTGATCGACACTTCGCCCGTCTTGGTCTTGAACACTTCGCCCTCCGCGCCGACGATGTCGCCGATGTCATATTTTTTCACCTTTGCGTATTCCTCGTCGCCCAGCATGTCCTTTTTGATAAAGAGCTGGATCTTCCCGTCCCGGTCCGCAAGGTCGCAAAAAAGCACCTTGCCCATGCCGCGCTTCGACATGATCCGTCCTGCAACGCGGACATTCTGACCCTCAAACGCGTCAAAATTCTCCACAATGTTCACACTGTGGTGCGTCCGGTCGTATTTCGTCTGCACAAACGGGTCCTGCCCCGCCTCCTGCAGTTCGGTAAGCTTATCGCGGCGAATCTGCAAAAGCTCGGATAATTGCTGTGTATCGTTTTCAGGCATCATAAAACCTCCTACTGCCGAAATAAATGAAAGGTTATTGATATATTATACACTATTTTCCTGTGTATTACAACATATTTTTCACAAAATCCTACTTCGTCGGCAAAAGGCGCGCTCAAAGCGCGAGGTGCATGGCCGCCTTGACCTGCTCCATCTTCCGCGCCCCAATCCGGGCCGCCTTTTCGCTCCCTGCCGCAATCAGCTCCCGCACTGCATCCTGGTGCGCTTCGTAATAGCTGCGACGTTCGCGGATAGGCGTCAATAGTGCGTCAATGCGCTCCGCCAGCCGTTCCTTGCACGCCGCGCAGCCAACTGCCCCGCTTCGGCAGGAGGCGCAGACTTCGTCATATTCTTCCGGGTTAAACGCCTTATGGTACTGGCTGACCGTGCAGACCTCCGGGTTGCCCCGGTCGGTGCGCCGGATACGGTTCGGGTCAGTAACTGCCGATTTGATTTTTGCAAATACGGTCTCCCGCCCGTCGGAAAGGTAGAGCGCATTGTTTGCGCTTTTGCCCATCTTGGCGGCGCCGTCGAGCCCGGCTATGCGCGGCGATTGGCTGATTAGCTCCTGCGGGACTTTGATGATTTCGCGCCCATCGCCATAGAGCGCATTGAACCGCCGGGCAATCTTGCGTGCCAGCTCCATATGCGGGAGCTGGTCCTCCCCGACCGGGACTGCGTCCGCGTCGCAGAAGGTGATGTCCGCCGTCTGGCTGACCGGGTAGCCCAAAAAGCCGTACGTCAAATCGTCGTAGCCGTACTGTTTGGCTTCGGTTTTGATTGTCGGGTTATGCCGCAGGACGTTGACCGACACCAGCATGGAGTAAAATACCGTCAGCTCCGCAATGGCCGGCACGGCCGACTGCTGCACCAGCGTGACCTTCTCCGGGTCAAGCCCGGCGGACAGGTTGTCGATCGCCACCTCGCAGATGTTTTTTTCTACCAGCTCCGGCTGTTCAAAATGCGTCGTCAGCGCCTGCACATCTGCCAGCAGGATAAACGTGTCGTACTCGTCCTGCAGGCGCACCCGGTTTTGGAGGCTGCCGGCATAATGGCCCAGGTGCAGCCGTCCCGTCGTCCTGTCTCCGGTTAAAATCCGTTTTTGTTTCATGGTTGTTTCCCCTTTCTTTTTTGTTTGTTTTTCTTCCTGCCGCCACCAGCCATCGTCCATATAACCGCCCCCTTTCCATAAAAATTCCCGCACGGTAAA
>DVOF01000038.1 GCA_018713805.1 Candidatus Aphodoplasma excrementigallinarum
GCCTATCAACTTTAACAGAAGAGGGATTATTTTCTGAAGATTTCCAATCTGCAAACAACGTACAGGAAGACGTAGCAAAATATGGCCTTGTTGATTTCAAGGTAATTGCGGCGGATTTCTCAATGAAATGGTCAGAAAAGGCATTGACGCAAGTTCCTCAATGGGGAGATGGGCGGTATACCTGGTTTTTCCTGTGTGGTAAAACCAGCAGCGAGGATAGCTGGAAGATCTATGAAGTATATTGGTATTGATGCGTGGGTGTTTAATTTTATAAATAATTTGTTAAAACGCGAATGCGGATTTTTAGTGGTTTATGCTGAAATCCGCTTTTTCTTTTCAATTTCTGCCGTGTTTTTTCCCGCCGCCCCTTTACTTTCACGATTTAAAGTGTTATAATGCAGGCAGATAAGCCGAAAGGGTGGAACGTATGAACGCAAAGCATAAAAAAATAGATACAAAAATGCTGATGGAATGTATCCTGTCGCTGAAAACGCCGGAGGAATGCGAGGCGTTTTTCCTCGACCTGTGCACCATGAGCGAGCTGAGCGCCATGGTGCAGCGGCTTGAGGTGGCGCAGCTCCTGCGCCAGGACATGGTCTACAATGCGATCGTAGCAAAGACCGGCGCCTCAAGCGCGACGATCAGCCGCGTGGCGCGCTGCTTAAACTATGGCACGGGCGGCTACAGCCTCGCGCTTGAGCGCGCGGAGCAGGAAATCGGCGCAAAGGATGGGGAATGACATGGACTGTTATCTGGACTTTGCCGCGCTCTACGACGGCCTGATTGCGGAGGATATCGACTACGGCGCCATGGCGGACTTTATCGAGTCGTGCTGGGCGCGCATGGGGGATAAGCCCTCCCTCGTCCTCGACCTCGCGTGCGGGACAGGCTCGCTGTGCAGCATGCTTGCGCAGCGCGGCTACGACATGATCGGCGTGGACGCCTCGTGCGAGATGCTAAACGTCGCGCGCAGCAAAGACGATTCCATCCTGTATCTATGCCAGGACATGCGCGAATTTGAGTTATACGGCACGGTGGACGCCATCGTCTGCATGACTGACTCGCTCAACTATATCACCGATATAGACGACCTCGCGCACGTGTTCGCGCTGGCGAACAATTACCTCAACCCGGGCGCGCCGTTTATTTTTGATATGAACTCGGCCTATAAGCTGGAGCATGTACTCGGCAACAACACCTATACCTACGACAGCGAGCACGTCTACTATGTGTGGGAAAACGAATACGGCGTGGACGCAAGCCTGTGCGACTTCTATCTGACGTTTTTTGTGACGGAGGACGGGGAGGCGTACCGCCGTTTTGACGAGCACCACGTCCAGCGCGCCTATACGCAGCAGGAGGTCACGGACGCGCTGCGGCGGGCGGGCTTTGTGGATGTGCAAGTATACAGCGCGTACAGCTTCGACGCGCCGCGCGCCGACAGCGAGCGGCTTTTATATATCGCCAGAACGGCAGGTGAAATGCATGGAGCATGAGATGACCGTCTTGGAAGGCATGGTCGAGGAGATTGTATATACGAATTACGCCAACGGGTACACCGTCTGCACGCTCGACGCGGACGGCGAGCCGGTCACGGCGACGGGCTGTATGCCGTATCTGTCCGAGGGGGAGAGCGTGAAGCTGTCCGGAAGTTGGGTCACGCACCCGGAATACGGGCGGCAGTTCTCCGTCCGGCTCTACGAAAAAGTACTGCCGACCACGTCGGCGGCGATTCTGCGCTACCTCGGCTCCGGCATTGTGAAGGGGATACGCCTCGCCACGGCGAAAAAGATCGTCGACAAATTCGGCGACGATACGCTGACCGTGCTGGCGAGCGAACCGCACCGACTCGCACAGGTCAGCGGTATCAGCAAGGCAAAGGCCGCCGAAATCGGCGAGGCATACGCAAAACAGCAGAGCATATCGGGCACGGTGATGTTTTTGCAGCAGTACGGCATCGGGGCGCAGACGGCGCTGAAGGTCTACCGCCGGTTCGGCCAGGACGCGGTCGCCTACATCAAGGACGACCCGTACATCCTTGTCGACGAGGTGGGCGGCGTCAGCTTCAAAACGGTTGACCGTATTGCCTACGCCATGGGCGTGGGGGCGGAGAACCTGTCACGCCTGCGCGCAGGCGTAAAGTATGTACTGAATTATAACGCCCAGAACGGCGGCCACACCTACTTGCCTTTCGACGTGCTGCGTTCCACGGCGGCGCAGATGCTCGGCGTCAGCGAGGACGAGGCCGAGCGCGCAATCTATTCGCTCAGCGTGGAAAACGCCGTAATTTTGCAGGAAATCGACGGCGTACAGGGCGTGTTTTTGGAAAAAATGTTTGCTGCGGAGGGTTACATCTGCCGGAAGGTGGGGCAGATGGCGCACAGGGCCGGCATTTTGCCGGTGTCCGAGGCGGCGCGCCTCGTGGACGAATGGGAGGCGGCGCACACGCTCACGCTGGCGGACGAGCAGCGCGAGGCGGTAACCGACGCGCTCAGCTCGCGCATTATGGTACTGACAGGCGGCCCCGGAACCGGAAAAACAACGATTGTAAATACGATTTTGGAAATCCTACAGCAAAAGGGCATTTCCATTGCGCTGACGGCGCCGACCGGGCGCGCGGCGAAGCGCATGAGCGAGGTGACGGGCCTGCCGGCCAAGACGATTCACCGTCTTTTGGAGATTACTTTTACTGAAGACGAGGACTTCAAGCTGTTTGCGCGCGACGAGTCGAACCCGCTCGAGGAGGACGTCGTTATCGTCGACGAGTCGAGCATGGTCGACGTACTGCTCGGAAGCGCGCTGTTTAAAGCGCTCAAACCTACAGCGCACCTGATTCTGGTCGGCGACGCGGACCAGCTCCCGCCCGTCGGCGCGGGCAACATGCTCGGCGACCTGATTGCGAGCGGCGCGGTCAAGACGGTGCGCCTGAGCAAAATCTTCCGTCAGGCCGCACAGAGCATGATTGTCCAGAACGCGCACCGCATCATCGGCGGGGAGGAACCAATCCTCAACGCCGAAGGGTCGGACTTTTACTTTGTGGCGCGCGGCAGCACGGACACAATTGCCGCGGCGGTGGCGCAGCTTTGCCAGACGCGCCTGCCGCAGGCGTACGGCTACGACCCGATGAAGCAGATACAGGTGCTTTCGCCCATGAAAAAAGGCCCCGCCGGGGTGCGGAACCTCAACAAACTGCTCCAGCAGAGCCTCAACCCGCCGTCGCCGGACAAGGCCGAGCGCAAGGCGGGGGAACGTATTCTTCGCGAGGGCGACCGCGTCATGCAGATCAAAAACAACTACGACCTCATGTGGACGCCGGACGACGGCGGGGAGCCGGGCGCGGGCGTGTTCAACGGCGACATGGGCTTTATTGAGGAGATCGACCTTTTGGGCAAGCGGCTCACGGTCAAATACGACGACAAGCGCGTCGACTACACGTTCGACATGTTAGAGGAGTTAGAGCTGGCCTACGCCGTCACGGTACACAAAAGCCAGGGGAGCGAGTTTGATGTGGTCGTCATGCCGGTCTTTAGCGCCGCGCCCATGCTGATGAAGCGCAACCTGCTTTACACGGCGGTCACGCGCGCAAAGCAGTTTGTCGTCCTCGTCGGGAGCGTGGCGGCAATCCGCACCATGGTCGCGTCCGACAGCGAAGCGAAACGATATACTTCGATAAGGTGGAAATTGGAACATGAAGAAGAAAAGAATGCTTGACCGAATCTTAGACGTTTTCTATCCGCCGGCGTGCATGTTCTGCAAAAGGCCGCTCTCGCCAAGCGACGACGAGCCGTACTGCCGGGACTGCATGGCGCATTTGCCGTTTACGAAAAACTACGGCTGTTTCGACGCGTTCGGCGGCGCGGCGTACCTGATTGCGCCGTTTTTCTACGAAGGCGGCGTCAAGCGTGCGCTCCACGATTTGAAATTCAAGTCCAAATTTGAAAACGCAAAGGTACTCGCCCTGTTTTTGGCCGGGTATCTGGAAAACAATCCGGAAGCGAAGCGGGCCGACGTTGTCGTTCCCGTCCCGCTGTCTAAGAAAAGTTACATAAAACGCGGCTTTAACCAGTCTGTGCTGCTATCACGCACCGTCTGCGAGCGGCTCGGCCTTCCGCTCGACGAGGATGCGCTTACAAAGGTGCGCGAAACAAAACGCCAAAGCACCCTGCGCAATTTTGAAGCGCGTGCAAGCAATGTGCTTGGCGCGTTTTCCTGCACCAGCGACCTGTCCGGCAAAACCGTTCTGCTCATAGACGATATCTATACGACCGGCATGACCGTCTACAACTGTGCCCAGGCGCTGTCCGACGCAGGCGCCGCGAAGGTCATCGCCGCCACGGTTGCCAACGCGCACAAGGAAATCGGCTATTCGGCCCACGATTATAAGGGGTCGCGCCTTGTGTTTGGGAAAGGGCGGGCAGACTAATCGGAAACCGTTTCGTCCTTTTTGTTCTTATTTGCTTTTTCGACGTGCTTGCGCAAGAGTAGGTTGATGTATTGCGAAAAGGAACGATAGTCGCTTTTGCTTAATTTTTTTATTTCTTCAAAAACGTCCTCATCCAATGTAATACTCACCCTTGTTTTTGGCGGCGCGTCCCGTTTCATGTCCCATCCCCCGTTTCTTTCAAAATTGTCATCTCTGTTCTTTGTCAAATACAAATTTTGCGTAGGGAACGGCCTCCGGCCGTTCCGTTTTTTGGGTGGCGCAGAGGCCGAGGGCGGCGCGGCGGCCGCCCGTTACAGCCCCACATTATAATACATCCTCTCAAAAATTTTTGTTTTTGGTATCATTTGGTACCATAAATTTTTTTGCTCCCATACCATCCAAAAACTGCTTGTATGATTTTTTCTTCAGGCGCATAAAATAACGCCATAGGAACCACAAAAATCTCATACAAGGGAGAAGATAACATGTCAAAGAATTACCGCAAAAGCAGGCTGATGCACCCGGAGTGCTACGACGCAATGCAGAAGTTTAAAATAGAGTGTGCGACGGACATCGGCCGGCTCCAGTTCTGCAAGGAGAACAACGACCACTACAAGGGCGAGCAAAGCGCGCGCCAGAACGGCAGCGAGGGCGGCCCCATCGGCGGCGAGATGGTAAAGCGCATGATCGCCTCGTACGAACAGGGCTTAAACGGCTAAAAAACAGGCTTCCGGTCGGAAGCCTGTTTTTTTATTCCCCGTTGATCTCGTCGATGTTGTACGGCGTAATCTGATATACAAAATAGTTGAGCCAGTTGGAATACAGCAGGCTCGCATGCGAGCGCCAGCGCATCATGGGCGGCTTTGCCGGGTCGTCGCCGGGGTAGTAGTTTTTCGGCACGTCGATGTCGAGCCCCTTCTCCCGGTCGCGCATGTACTCCTCGTGGAGCGTGTTCGCGTCGTACTCGGAATGCCCGGTCACGAAAATCTGCTTGCCCGCCTTTGTAAAGACGATATAGACGCCCGCCTCCTCCGACTCGGAGAGGATCTCCAGCGCGGGCACCTTTTCGATGTCGGCGCGCAATACGGTCGTATGGCGCGAATGCGGCACATAAAACGAACTGTCAAACCCGCGCATGAGCTTCGACGTGGTGCGGTTGACCCCGTGCTCGAACACGCCGAACATCTTCTTTTCCAGCGGATGCTTCTTTATCCCATAGTGGTAATACAGCCCCGCCTGCGCGCCCCAGCAGATGTGGAACGTAGAGGTGACGTGCGTCTTCGACCACTCCATAATCTCGCACAGCTCGTCCCAGTAGTCCACCTCCTCAAACGGCAGGTTCTCGACCGGCGCGCCGGTGATGATCATGCCGTCGAACTTGCGGTGCTTTACGTCGTCGAACGTCTTGTAAAACTTGACGAGATGTTCTTTCGCCGTGTTTTTCGACACGTGCGACTTCATATGGACAAACTCAATCTCGACTTGCAGGGGGGAGTTACTCAGATAGCGCAGAATCTGCGTCTCTGTTGTAATCTTTTTCGGCATCAGGTTCACAAACATGAGCTGTAACGGGCGGATGTCCTGCCGCGCGGCAACGGTCTCCGTCATAACGAATATATTTTCGCTCTCGAGCTGGGTCACAGCCGGGAGCTTGTCCGGTATTTTGATCGGCACACTACCAC
>DVOF01000039.1 GCA_018713805.1 Candidatus Aphodoplasma excrementigallinarum
AATCTGGATGAATTTTTTATGGTGCGGGTCGGCAGCCTGTACGACCAGTCCGTTTTCCGTCCGGACGAAACGGAAAACAAGTGCGACATGACAGCAAGTGAGCAAATCCGCGCCGTATGCCAGACGCTCCCGCCGCTTCTGAAGCGGAAGGACAAGTGCTTCAAGGCGATTATCCGCGCGCTTGGCGACGCAGGCATAAAAAAGATCAACTTTACCAAAATATCTGACGCAAACGAGGCCCTGCTGCGCAAATACTTTACGAGTGAGATCCTGCCGTTTCTGTCGCCGCAGCTGATCGACAACCACCACCCGTTCCCGTTTTTGAAAAATAAGGAGCTCTACGTCGCCGTCCATATGGAGTCGAAATCCGATACGCCAAGGCTTGGCCTTGTGCCGATCGACTCGCAGTTTGAACGGATTTATTTTATTAATACGAACCAAGGGACCTACTTTGTCCTGATCGAGGAACTGATCTACCACTTTGCAAGCGATATCTTTACGAAGTATACGTTTGTTGACAAGTGGCTGTTCCGTGTGACGCGCAACGCCGACATCGACGCGAACGAGGCGCTCTATGACCAAGACATGGACTGGCGCGACGTCATGCAGGAGCTGATCAAAAAGCGCCGCCGCCTTGCCGCCGTGCGGCTACAGGTCAACAAGCCCCTGTCGGACGGCGTGATCAAATTTTTCTGCAAGAATCTCAAGCTGCATAAGCAGCAGATTTTTACCGAGCAGTCGCCGTTTGACGTTTCGTTCGCCTTTGCCCTGGCGCAGAAGTTCGCCAAGGCGAAGCCCGCGCTGCTCTATGACACGCTTACGCCCATCTATCCAAAAACAATTGACAAATCGGCGTCCATTATCGCGCAGGCCAAGCGGCGCGACCTGCTATTGGCGTACCCGTACCACAGCATCAAGCCGTTTATCCATCTGTTGGAGGAAGCGGCGAGCGACCCGGACGTCACGTCGATCAAGATCACGCTCTACCGCGTTGCAAAAAACTCGCAGATATTGTCCGCGCTTTTGACTGCGGTGGAAAACGGGAAGGACGTCACCGCCGTGCTGGAGCTACGCGCGCGCTTTGACGAGCAGAACAACATCGACTGGTCCAAACAGCTTGAAAGCGCAGGCTGTAACATCCTCTACGGGCTGGATGACTATAAGGTACATTCAAAACTGCTTCTGATTACCCGCAAGGAAAACGGCCGCCCTTCGTTTATTACGCAGATTGGGACGGGCAACTACAACGAAAAGACGGCCGAGCAGTACACCGACCTGTGTATCATTACGGCGGACCAGCAGATCGGCGCGGAGGCCTTTTTGGTATTCAACAGCCTCATGCTGGGCCAGACGGTGGAAAAGACGGAAAAGCTGCTCGTTGCGCCCAACTGCCTCAGCAACCGGGTCCTTGCCCTGATCGACGGGCAGATCGAGCGGGCAAAAGAGGGGAAAGAGGCGCAGATTAAAGTAAAATGCAACTCCATCACCGACAAGGAAATCATCGACAAGCTGCTCGAAGCGTCTAAGGCGGGCGTAAAGATCAAGCTGTTCGTGCGTGGTATCTGCTGCTTCCGTGCCGGCGTGGAGGGTGAGAGCGAAAACATTACGGTAAAGAGCATTGTGGGCCGCTACCTCGAGCACTCGCGCATTTATCTGTTCGGGCCGGACGACGACTGCAAAATCTATATCTCCTCCGCGGACTTTATGACGCGCAACACGCACCGCAGGGTCGAAGTTGCGGCCCCGGTGGAGAGCGAAGAGAATAAAAAGACGCTGATCCGCATGCTGTCCGTGATCGACAGCGACAATGTCAAAGCGCGGGTCATGCAGCCGGACGGGCACTATGTTCGCTTTGCGGGTGACACGGACATCCGCCTCGACTCCCAGCGGTACTTCTTTGAAATGTTTGAGCAGGAAGAGCCGCCTGCCGCGGCAGCGGATGCGCCTTCTGCGGCGGCCCCGGACAGTGGCGTTATTCTGCCGCCTTCTCCCGATATAGCAGAACCGGTGCTGGAGCAGACGCCAGCGCGGGAAACCGCGCCTTCCGCGCCGCAGGCGGCGCGTCCGCCCAAAAACAGCCGGGGCGGGTTCTGGTCCCGGTTCTGGTCGTGGTTTAGCAATGACTGAAACAGAAAGGGATTTTACCATGCAGCAAACTGACCGCCACATGGCGTGCCATACAACCCCGCGCCTGCGTATGCTTCTCGACGTGCTCGCCGGCGCGCGCACCGTTGCCGATATCGGCTGCGACCATGCGTATCTGCCGATCCTGCTTGCGCGGGAGGGGCGCGCGGCGCATATCATCGCAGCAGATGTGCGCGCCGGTCCCTTACGGCGCGCGCAGGAAAACATCGCCCGGTTCGGGCTGACGGACAGGATTGAAACGCGGCTCGGCGATGGGCTGTCGCCGCTTACGCCCGGAGAGGCGGAGGCGATTGCCATTGCAGGCATGGGCGGGACGGTAATTTGTCAGATATTGCAGCAAGGGGAGGCTGTCGCCCGGGCGGCAGAGCTGCTCGTCCTGCAGCCAATGAGCGCGGCGCCCGATTTGCGCCGCTTCCTTTACCAGAACGGCTACCGTCTCCTGCGCGAACGGCTCGTGCAGGAGGACGCGCGGATTTATACGGCGCTGATCGCCCAAAACGGGGAACCGCAGCACTTCACAGAGCTTGACTGTTACATCAGCCCGGCGCTGCGCGCCGAACGGCCGCCGCTCTTTTCGGCTTATGCTGAGAAGCTTTACACGCAGCTGCGTACGGCCATAAGCGGCATGCGGCGGGCGCAGAGGCCGCATGCGCGCCTTGAAGAATATGAGATGTTGTTAAAAGAACTGGAACAATGGATAGAAGGGAAGGACATAGGATGAAATGTAAAGAAATCGCGGCAGTGATCGAGCAGCTTACGCCCAGAAGCCTTGCGTATGAGTGGGACAATGTCGGCCTGCTGTTCGGCGATATGGAGCAGGAGGTTACGCGGCTGCTTTTGACCTTGGATATGGATATCGGCGTTGCGCAGGAGGCGGCGCGCCTCGGCGCGCAGATGGTGGTTGGGCACCACCCCATCCTGTTTGACCCCGTGTCGCGCGTTACGGCACAAACGCCGGACGGCCGCCTGCTGCAAACGCTGGCGCGGAATTCTGTTTCCTACTATGCGGCCCATACAAACCTCGACATTGCGAAGGGTGGGCTCAACGACCTGCTCGCAAAGAAGTTCCGGCTCAAGCATGTAGAGCTACTGGAACCGGTCGAGACGGCAGGGGAGGGCATCGGCCGGATCGGCGATCTAGATGCGCCAATCACGCTCCTTGCGCTTGCCGAACGGGTCAAAAAGGCGCTCGGGATCGAAAACCTGCGCTATGCCGGGGACGAGGACGCGCTCGTCAGCCGGATTGCGGTCAACAGCGGCGGCGGCGCTTCTTTGATCGACGCCGCTTTGTCCCACGGTGCAGATGTGTTTATCACAGGGGATTATAAATACGCGCAGATCCGGGGCTGCCTCGACAACGGCATGAAGGTGATCGACGTTGGGCATTACGACAGCGAAATCCTTGTGTGCGAGCTTTTGCAGGAATACCTGACGCCCCGTATCGGAAGCAGTGTTGAAATCCTGCTGACAGAAGCAAATAAAAATGTTGTGAAATTCTTATAACAGTTGCTTTGCTTGACATTTCGATAAGTTTTACCGAAAACCTTGGAAATATGGCTTGACATTTTAATAAAATTGCTTTAAAATTAGAATAGATATCTTAAACGATTGGAACCGGGTATCGTGTGCCCATAACGGTGCCGGGGTTAATCTACTATTA
>DVOF01000040.1 GCA_018713805.1 Candidatus Aphodoplasma excrementigallinarum
CTAATGGATTTATGACTGATAAGCCGTATGTTTATATTTACGAAGCGGAAGATGATTTAGTTGTTGACCTTATATATCTCAGGAATAGTTATCGTCTCACCACTCCCAAACAACCCGTCTACGACGCATTAGAAGCGCAAAAATCCGCGCCCTACGTCTGTGTGAACAACACCATTCTCGGCTTCGAGACGCCGCCCGTGACCGAATCCGACCGGACGCTCGTGCCCATGCGGTTCCTGTTCGAGCAGCTTGGCGCGGACGTGACATGGGACGAAGCAACGGAAACAGCCACGGCGGTGAAGGCGAACACGACCATCAACTTCTCTATCGACAACACCACCGCTACCGTAAACGGTGCGGCCACAACAATGGATGTACCGGCAAGGTTAGTCGGCGACAAGACGATGGTGCCGCTGCGGTTCTTGTCCGAAGAAATGGGCTACACCGTAGAGTGGGACGAGGAAACAAGGATGGCGACGATTACGACGCCGGAACCCTGAGTTACAAAAAACATTTACTATTGACAAAACAAAAAGCCCTGCGAAAGCAGGGCTTTTTATCAAAGCTGTCAGTTTTGATTTTTATTTTGATCGTTTTCCCGGATTTCAACCCGGCGTATTTTCCCGCTTGTCGTCTTTGGAAGCTCGTCGACAAACTCAATGATGCGCGGGTATTTATACGGCGCAGTCGCGTGCTTTACGTGGTCCTGCAGCTCTTTTATGAGCGCGTCGCTCGGCTCATAGTCGCGCGTCAGCACGATCGTCGCCTTAACCACCTGCCCGCGGATTGGATCCGGCGCAGCGGTGATGGCACATTCCAATACAGAGGGGTGCTCCATCAGCGCGCTCTCAACCTCAAACGGTCCAATGCGGTAGCCGGAACACTTGATAACGTCGTCGGCGCGACCCACAAACCAGTAATATCCCTTGCTGTCACGCCAAACGAGGTCGCCAGTGCGGTAAAACTTGCCGCCGAGCTTTTCCTTTGTCCCCTCTGGGTCGCCCAGCAGCGCAACGACCAGTCCGGTCGGCATATATTTGTCAATGTCGCGGACAACGAGCTCGCCCTCTTCGCCGACGTCGCACGAGTTCCCTTCTTCGTCGATGACGTCGATGTTATACAGCGGCGACGGTTTACCCATGGAGCCGGGAATCGGCGTAAAGCCGTCAAAGTTTGCCAGCAGAACGGTCGACTCGCTCTGGCCAAAGCCCTCACACATTTTAAGACCGGTCAGCTCGTACCACTTGTTGTATACCTCCGGGTTGAGCGGCTCGCCCGCCGTGCAGCAATGCTCGATAAACGACAGGTCGTACTGGGACAAATCCTCCTGAATGAGGAAGCGGAACACCGTCGGCGGCGCGCAGAACGTCGCAGGCTTGTACTTTACCAGCTTAGCCAAGAACGTGTGCGGTACAAACTTGTCCATATCATACGCAAATACGCCCGCGCCGGAAATCCACTGTCCATATATCTTGCCCCAGCCGAACTTGGCCCAGCCGGAGTCGGAAGAGGTCATGTGAAGTTTGTTATCCTGTACCTTCTGCCAGTATTTTGCGGTGACAATGTGCCCGAGCGGATGGATGTGGTTGTGCGCCACCATCTTCGGCCAGCCGGTCGTGCCGCTTGTGAAATACGTCAAAAAGATTTCGTCGTTGTGCGTCGCGTCCTCGCCGGTCGGGCGGGGGAACTCCTCGCTGAATTTACCGAGTTCGTCGTCTAAGCTGATCCATCCGTCGCGCGCGCCCGCCACAATGACTTTATGTTCCAGCGTCGGCGTGTCCGGCTCCGCCGCGTCGACCTGGTCAAGAATATACGCATGGTCGCCGACCGCGACAATTGTCTTGACGTTTGCCGCATTGACGCGGTATTTGATGTCCTTTGTCGTAAGCTGGAGCGAAGCGGGTATCAAAATCGCCCCGATTTTATGCAGCGCCGTGGCAAGGTACCAGTACTCATAGCGCTGGCGCAGCAAAAACAGAACGCGGTCGCCTTTTTTGATACCCAGGCTTTTAAAGAAGTTTGCCGCCTGGTTGCTCAGCCGTTTGATGTCGGCAAAGGTAAATGTTTTTTCATTGTCATGGTCGTCGCACCACACGAGCGCGATTTTATCCTTGTCATACTCCGCCCACGCGTCTACAACGTCGTAGCCGAAATTGAAATCCTCCGGTATTTTCAGTTTATAATTCTGTTTAAAATCCTCGTAAGAGTCGAACTCTACCCGTTCCAAAAATTTATGTAATAACATGTTTTACCACCTCGTCCAAATTTATTGCGCAATGACCGTCAGAAACTTTGCCGGTTTCCCGTTCATCGCTTTCTGCCCGTGCGGGAGCGTCGGGTCAAAATAGATCGAGTCGCCTGCCTCAAGCACGACCGACTCATCGCCGAATTCCACCATGACGGTGCCTTCGACGACATAGTTAAACTCCTGCCCCTCATGGACGACGAGCTTGTGGTCCTTATCATCCGGCTGGACTGTGACCATCAGCGGCTCCATCATTTTGTGCATAAATTTGTAGGCAAGGCTTTCAAAATGATAGCCCGGATAACGGTCAATGTTGATCCCCTTATCCTTTCTCACGACACAGTAGGTGTCGAGCTTCGGAGATTTGCCTGTCAGAATCTCGGTAAAGTCCACGCCGAATTCGTTTGCAAGCTTATATAGCACGCTGATCGGGATGTCGGTGCCGTTTTCTTCATAGCCTTTGTACGTTTCATAATCGACGCCGACAAGCTTGGCGACGGCATGTCTGCTGTACCCGCTGATCTCGCGCAGCTCTTTGATCCTGCTTGCTACCTGCATGATTTCCTCTGACATAAAAACCTTCCTTTCTGCGCCCCGTATGGGCTCTGGTATGATCTATTTTATCCACACAGGAAGAGCCTGTGCAGCATGAATAGCCGATTTGAAGCTGTTTTGACTATTTAAGTCCATATTATACATCAATTTGCAGAAAAACACAATCTTTTTTGCCCGATTTCAGGATTTCAGCAGATTTCATTCTTTTTTACCGGATTGCCGCGCCGCCTCGTATATGGCAAGAACCTTCTCCGGTTCTATGTCGCCCATGATGTTGTGGACCGGGCTAAACACATAGCCGCTGCCCGGCGAAAAGGTTTCGACAAGTTTGGCCACATTTTCTTTGATGGTTGGGATATCGCAGTGCGGCAGGACGTTCTGCGTGTCCACGCCACCTCCCCAAAAGGTAATCCGGCTTCCAAACTCGCGCTTGAGCATTTCCGGTTCCATGTTTGCCGCCGAAATCTGTACCGGGCTGACGATGTCGATCCCACAGTCGATCAGGGCCGGGAGGAGCGGCGCAATGCTGCCGCAGCAATGCATGAAAATTTTATAGTCGCTGGTTTGATGGATATAGTCACAGAATTCCTTGAGCACCGGGGCAATTACATCGTCATACACGGCAGGGTTGACCAGCGGCGCCTGCTGGCTGCCCAGGTCGCTTGTCACAAACAGGCATTGGGCATAGTGCTTGACGTATTTGCGGTAGAGGTCGAATTTGCGTTTCTGGTCTGCCAGCTCGGTTTTGAGCTGCTCTTTGATTTTTTCCGGTTCAAGCATGATGTCGCACAGCCAGTTTACGTCCGAATCGCGGAAAAAACCGGAAAACTTCCCCGCGCCGATAAAGAGGTCCGTTTCTTCGTAGAGCCGCTTTGCATCCTTACCTAAGCGGCGCATTTCTTCTTCATAGTTACAGTCGTAAAAGCCCGGCCACCCGCCGTCAAAGAAAAAGCCGCCCGCTGGCATTTTTAGTGTAACCCCCGTCCGCTTTGCGACATATCTGCCGTCGGCCTGCTGCGCCGGAGCCAGCGTTTGCGGGATGGTGAAGACGTAGCCTTCGCGCACGTTCCACGTATGCGTACCGTCCCAGCGCGCCATGGCGCGCACGCAGTCGCAGCCGAGCAGCGACAGCACGTCGAGGTCGACGCGCGGCGTGAACTGGATTGGGTCGGCAATGACGATATTGTCCGTGGCAAGGCCGAGGTGCTTACGAAGATTATAGTAGGCAAACGCTGAAATCCCGGTCGAGGTGTGCATCCCGAGGTCGAGCGGGACCCGGTCAACCGGCCTGTGTTCGATTGCGTGCAGGACGCGTGTGCGCGCGTTCATGGAACCACTCCCGTTGGAAAAGATATTTTCTAAAAACCATTGTATGCCTCGCCGGACGGCGTGTCAAGGGAAGCGCGCCATTTTTGCGGTGAAAATGAAAAAAATTATAATACGGCTTGCCAATGGAGCGCGGTTTTTATATAATATAGGTATTGTTTCTACAAAAAGGCAGGGGATGGCGCGTGACAACAAAAGTGAAAAGCTGCGGCCTGTTTGGGCTGGAGGGTTATATCGTCGAGGTGGAGATCGACCTCGCCATGGGGATACCCGCCTTCGACATCGTGGGCCTGCCCGACGCGGCGGTCAAGGAATCGCGCGAGCGGGTACGCGCCGCGGTGAAGAACAGCGGCTTTACGTTCCCGTCGCGCCGTGTGATCGTTAACCTCGCTCCCGCCCACATCAAAAAGGAAGGGTCTTTTTACGATCTGCCGATTGCGGTATCCTTTTTAATGGCGACGGGGCAGCTCGCGTTTGAACGGCCGGAGGAGTATGTATTTATCGGCGAGCTGTCGCTCGACGGGCGGCTCCGCCGTGCGGCAGGCGTGCTGCCGATGGTGATGGCCGCGCGGGAGAGCGGGGCAAAGTACGCCGTTGTACCGGCCGCAAACGCGGGCGAGGCGGCGGTTGTAAAGGGGATTGACGTAATCGCAGCCGACAGCCTGACTGCGCTATATGACCATCTGATGGGGAAAC
>DVOF01000041.1 GCA_018713805.1 Candidatus Aphodoplasma excrementigallinarum
CCTGAAAATATTAATGGCTACAATGGGGATGGAGATTGGCGGCGCGGAAACGCACATACTGGAGCTTTCCCTGGAACTCAAACGGCGCGGCTTCCGCGTATATGTCGCGTCGAACGGCGGCGTTTACGAAAAAAACCTTGAGGCCGCTGGCATCCGGCATTACCGCCTGCCGCTCCATAACAAAAGACTGTCAAATATGCTCCGCTCCTATCGGGGGCTTAAGCGGATTATCCGGGAGGAACGCATCGACATCGTACATGGCCATGCGCGGATCCCTTCGTTTTTGTGCGGGCTTCTCCATAAAAAGATGAAATTCCCCTTTATTACGACCGCGCACTGGGTTTTCAAGCTGAATCCGCTCCTGCGCCTTATGACCGACTGGGGCCAGCTTACCGTTGCGGTCAGCAACGACATCAAGACATACCTGATCAATAACTACGGCGTTCCGGAATCGGATATCTCCGTTACTATCAACGGCATCGATACAAATAAGTTCTCTGACAATATCGACGCTTCGGCGGTGGAGCAGGAGTTCGATCTCTCGCCGGACAGGACGCGTATCGTCTATGTCAGCCGGATGGATTCCAGCCGCAGCCTTGTCGCGCACCATTTGATCGAAGTTGCGCCAAAGCTCGACGCGCAGGTAGAAAACCTCGAAATCGTCATCGTCGGGGACGGGGACGACTTTGCCGCGGTGAAGGCGGAGGCCGACGCGGTGAACGCACAGGCGGGCAGGCCGCTGATTAAGCTAACCGGTGCGCGCACCGATATCAACCAATTTATCAAAACAGGGAAAATATTTGTCGGCGTGTCGCGCTCGGCTCTTGAGGCAATGGCCGCCGGGAAGCCCAGTATCATCGCAGGCAATGAGGGCTACATCGGGATTTTTGACGAGTCGAAACTGGAGGACTGCATCCGGACGAATTTCTGCTGCCGCGGCTGCCAAATGCCGTCGGCCGGGCTTCTTTACCGGGATATCCTCACGCTGTTGCGCGATACGGACGAGGCAGCGCTCGCCCGGCTCGGCACTTACGGGCGGGAGACGATTTTGGAGCATTATTCGGTCAGCCGCATGACGCAGGACTACATTGACGCATATGAGCGGCTGCTGATGGAGAAAAAGCTGCTAAATGACGTGGTAATCTCGGGCTATTATGGGTTCAAAAACAACGGCGACGACGCGCTTTTGTCCGCCATTATCGAGGATTTGAAGGAACAGGTCCCGGAGCTCAAAATCTGCGTACTTTCCTACCGGCCATACGAGACCCAGGCCATCTACGGTGTAGAGGCGGTAAACCGGTTCAACCTGCCTTTTATCGCCCGGGCGATGAAGGGCGCAAAGCTGCTCGTCAGCGGCGGCGGGTCGCTCATTCAGGATGGGACAAGCACACAGTCGCTTATTTATTATCTGTATATCATGCGCATGGCAAGAAAGCGCGGCCTGCGCTCCATGCTGTATGCAAACGGGATTGGCCCGCTGGTCCACCGTGCGAATGTCAGGCGCGCCAGACGTGCGCTGGATGCGCTCGACCTTATTACACTCCGCGACCCGGCCTCGTGGGATGAGCTAGAGAAAATCGGGCTGGACAGGTCGAGAGCCATATTGACAGCCGACCCGGCCTTTAACATTGAGCCAGCCTCCGACGAGGAGGTCCGCGCAATTTTCAAAAAGCATGGGATCGACCAAAATAAGCGGCTTGCCGGTATATCGGTCCGCCAATGGAAAATGCACGGCCCCGGGTTTGAGATCCACCTTGCGAACACAGTAGACTACATGAGCAGGGAGCTCGGGCTTACGCCCGTCTTTCTCAACATGCAATACCCCATGGATATCAAAATGTCGCGTGCCATTATGCAGCAGATGAAAACAAAGGCCTATACGATCAGCGACACGCTTTCCGACACGCAGATGCTCGGCGTTATCCGCAGCATGGATATCGTTGTCGGCGAGCGCCTCCATACGCTGATCTATGCCGCCGCAGTCGGCATCCCCTTTGTCGGTATCGTCTACGACCCGAAAATCAAGGCATTTATGGAATACGTCGGTCAGAAAAACTATGTCGATCTGGATAACGTCTGTTTCGCGGCATTGCGAAAAGAAATTGATTTTTGTATTGCCCACCGGGACGAAATCTGCTCCCAGCTTGCGGAAAAAACGAAGCGTATGCGCGCGCTGGCAAAGGAGACGGCTGTGCTTGCCGTTTCACTGATTCGCGGCAACGGAGCGCAAGAGGAGGCTGCGCATGGACAGAATCATGGCAATTGATTACGGCGACGCGCGTGTCGGCGTTGCCGTTTCCGACCCATTGGGCATTACCGCGCAGGGCGTGGAAACGATCAAGAATACAGGACGGCGCGCGCTGTTTTCGCGCCTGTCGGAGCTGATTGCACAATACCGGCCGTCCACGGTCGTGATTGGCCTGCCCAAGAACATGAACGGGACGCTCGGGGAACGGGCGCAAAAAAGCCTGGACTTTGAGCAGCAGCTAAAAGAAATCTATTCCGGGAAAACGGAACTGTTCGACGAGCGGCTCACCACCGTGAGCGCCATCCGCACGCTCAACGAAACGAATACGCGCGGGAAAAAACGGAAGGGCGTCGTCGACACCGTGGCGGCAACGCTGATTCTACAGGCCTATATGGAGCGTAAGCGGACATAGTCTGCAAAAAAGATACAAAAAAATCCGTACCAAATTGGTACGGATTTTCTCATCTCATCAACTCATATAATCCTCAATCAGTTGGAGCATTTCCTCCTCGGTCGTCACGCCGATCCCCTTTTGCAGCTGCTCCCGGTCTTTTTCCGGAAGTACGTTGATGTCGATATCGACAATGCTCATCAGGGTGGATTCCCCGGAGGGGTAGACCTTGTAAATCGCAATCTTACCGAAGTATTCCTTCAGCATATAATAGACGTTTTCCTCCCCCGGCTGCGGGGTCGGGCTGACCAGGACGTCGCCCGGGGCGTTCGCCGCCGTTCCCTGCGGCGACGCGCTTGGCGACGCAGAGGCCGTCGGCGTCGGCGTTGGAGACGGCGTGCGGTCCACGCTTTGCGGCGTGTTGGTCGCCGTGGCAGGCGTCGGCTCCGAAACGAGCGAGCCTCCCAGCGCCTTCTGGTTCATATCGTCGCCGCCGTATGCAACCGTTTTTGTATAATATCCCGCGCCGAACCCGATTGCAAGCGTCAAAACTCCTGCTGCTATAAAGCCCCAAATTTTCATTTGTTTCGCCATCCTTTCGCAGAGCGTAAATGCTAACTTTCTCTCTGCCCATAGTTTTGGCAAGGTTTTCTTGTTTTATACATGCTTGCAGATTTTATTTAATGCAAATAACGCGCGGTCGATCTCAGCCCGGGTGGTGTAATAGCCGAAGGAAAAGCGCACCGTGCCGCCATGCTTTAGCGTGCCGAGCGTTTCATGGGCGAGCGGCGCGCAGTGCAGGCCGCCCCGGACGGCAATCTGATACGTCTTATCCAGCTCCTGCGCCACCTCGACACAGCTTTTCCCCTTAACATTCAGGCTTACCACGCCGACGCCGCGCTCCGGTTCGCCGCCGTAGAGGATAAGCCCCGGAATCTCCCGCGCGCCGTCGACAAACCGCCGTGCCAACGCCCGCTCGTGTTCTAAAATCGTCTCCACGCCCGTGCGCCGCACAAAGCGGATCCCCTCCCCCAGGGCGGCAATTGCCGGCATGTTCGCCGTCCCGCTCACAAGGCGGTCGGGCATAAAGTCCGGCTGCTCCCGGCTTTCGGAGCTGCTCCCACTGCCGCCCTCAATGATCGTGTCGAGCAGCAGGCTCTCCCGCACATACAGCCCGCCCGTGCCGAGCGGTCCCATCAGCGACTTATGCCCGGCGAATGCCAGCATGTCGATGTGCATAGTCTCTACATCAATTGGGACGACACCGGCGCTCTGCGCAGAATCGACCAAGAACAGAACGCCCTGCTTATGCGCAATCTCCCCAATCGCCGCAATGTCCTGCAAACTTCCGCAGACGTTGGAGGCATGGTTGGCAACGATTAGCCCGGTGTCCGGACGGATTGCGCGCGCAATATCAGCCGGATTCATATAGCCTTCCCGGTCTGCACGCACGATCGTATAGGGTGCGCCGCAGGCATAGACGGGCCGCGCGACCGAATTATGCTCCATGGAAGTCATGATAACATGCGGTTTCTTTTTGGTACAGCCCTTAATTGCCATGTTGAGCGCAAGCGTCGTATTGCTGGTGAAGGCAATATTTTCGGGCGCATTGATATGAAAGAGCAGCGCCGCCTGTTCAGCGGCCTCGTAAATGTAGTTCGCAGCGGCAAGCGAGAGCGTGCTCGCGCCACGACCCGCATTGGCGCTGTGTTTTCTGGTAAGGACATCCAGCGTATGGTAGACCTGCGCCGGCTTTTTGTGCGACGTAGCCGCCGTATCCAGATAGATCATATCGCTTCATACACCTTCTGTCCGTCAAATTCCCGTTCCGCATACGCCGCCTTGATGCGCAGCCCATACTCGTCAGCGACCTGCCGCATCAGGCCAAAATCGCGGAGCCGTATGCGCAGGCAATAGCTGCACCCGCGGATGCCCAAGTCGGGCGGGAGCTGTACGACGTCGGCAAAGTCCGTATATCTACGCATCAATTTTTTTGCCCGGTTCGCCACAGTCACAGACCCAAATACAATTAACGCATACTCCATGCAGTCACCTTCTTTATTCAATAATTTGTTGTCCGCCCCCTTGCCCGCTTATCTGCACGGTAATCAAACATCTTCAAGATATTGTATGCAGCAGGAGGGCATTTTGCAACAGATCAAACCATATAATAAACTATACAAATCCGGACGAGGTGAGTGTATTGTTATACGCGAATAATCACATTCTTTATGACAGGAATGGAGGTATGATCCACTTTTTCCATACGGATGCGGACGGCCTTTGCATCAAAGCGGACGCAGGCGTCCAGACCCTGCTGAAAGACGCCTACCCCGACTTTGACCTCTGCCAGTGTGGCGGCGCGCTGCATATCGTTTGCCAGAACAGGGACGGCGATCTGGTTTACCTGAAAAATGCGGACGGGAAATGGTACAAGTATACGCTGCTTGTCAGCAAAACAAAGGGCGCGTACGACAAGCACTTTTTCCTGTTGCCCACCGGGAGCTGTATCCAGCTGTTCTATACGCTCCGCTCCGGCGGCAAGCTCCTTTTAGCCCAGCAGATTCTCGGGGAAGGGACGCAGCCGCAGCCCTCTATTGTCGCACCGGTCAAGGACGGCGGGCGGCCCTTTTTTGCCGTGGCAGACAAAGAGTTTGACACCTTTATCTATTACCAGAACGAGCAGGGTGTGCTCGGATGCAGAACCTACAAATGGTCGTCCAAATCGCTAGGGGGGGTTGAGCCGGTATTCCCAGCAGGTGCGGGCACGCCGTGCGTCAGCTTTGACGCCTTTGGACGGCAGCACATCTGCTCTGTCAGCGGGAAGGAGATCCTCTACCGCCAGCGCGGCCTGGACGGAGCTTTTACACAGGAGGCGCATATCCCGCTTTCGTCCGCAGCGGCCGGCCTCTCCCCGTTCCTGCGGTTTGAGGAGGATAAAATTTATATCATATGGAATCAGGAGAGAAACGTCATGTACGCAACAAGCGGAAACGATGGGGAAAGCTTCTGCGCGCCGGTGCGGGTGCTCTC
The DNA here is from genome assembly GCA_018713805.1 of Candidatus Aphodoplasma excrementigallinarum. Classification (GTDB taxonomy): domain Bacteria; phylum Bacillota; class Clostridia; order UBA1381; family UMGS1253; genus Aphodoplasma; species Aphodoplasma excrementigallinarum. The sequence goes on from DVOF01000041.1 coordinate 5,673, forward strand.
ATCCGGCTCCCATCCGGTCCGGTTCACCCTGCATACAGACAGCGGGCGGGTATTTGCGCTGGGGTATTTCCTCGGCGGGGAAATCAAATTCTATCCCGTGGCCGCGCCGCAGCTTGCTTCCCCAGTGCGCCGTCCTGCGCCGCAGAGGAAACAAGCGGGAGGGCGGGCGCCGGCGCAAGGCGGCACAGCCGATGAACTTGAGCGGCTCAGGCGTGCGGTCTCGGCGCTCGGGCAGGAGCTGAGCGAGCTGAAAAACCGCTTTGAGCTTGCGCTCTCCGTGCTGGACAGCAGGCCGCCCAAATCCTGAGCATTACACAGCGTTTTGTACAGCAAGCAAAAAAGGCCGGAGCAAGATTGCTCCGGCCATTCTATATTATGGAATATGACTATAAATGGGAGGATTCGACATGATACCGGAAAACTTTTTTCCTGCTGTGTCTAAAAGCTCTAAACCCCATTCGTTTTTACAATTGGCAAGCATGACGACATTGTCGCACCCAAGTTATAACTATAAGTTAAAGCAAAAAGCCATAGGATTAGTTCCTATATCAGGCTTTTTTGGCATTGCCATTATGAGTCGAGCACTTTGGATACGGTGTCTAACAGGCGTGCAACCGCTTCCGACGGCTGCGGCGCATGCAAAATCCCGAACGGCGCCGTGCAGTCCCACCGCACCGGGATGTTTTTCAGCATTGGATGGATGTTGTCGAGCGGCCGCATGACCGCCAAGAGGTTCCCTTCCTGCTCACACTGGTTGAACACATTGACATTGTAAAACGGAAAATCCTCAACATGGATCTGCGGATGATTTTCCCACAGTTCGTCGCGGAGCAAATCGATAAATTTGTTCCACCCGCGCCCAATCATCATCAGCGTTCTGCCGTATAGGTCGCTGATCTCGAGCATATCCTTTCCGGCAAGGGGGTCGTTGACCGATACCGCGCAGCAAATCGGCTCATCCGACAGCTTTAAGGCCGCACATTCCCTTGACTTTAAAAACGCATCGTCATAGGTCCCTGCAACAATATCGATATTCTGACCTAAATTTTTCAGAATATCGCGCGCATTTTCCGGCGTATTTTCAAAGGAGACAACCTGAAATTTCAGATTCGGGCACATATCCGATATTTTCGGCCACAAATCCGTTACAAATTTACTCGGCGTCATCAAGGACGTACCGATACGAATCACCTGTTCGCTCTTTTTCATGGCGTTTTTCGCCCGGTTGATCGAGTCTCTGGAATAACGGATGATATGTTTCGCATCTTTATAGAAGGACTTCCCAGCCTCTGTCAGGAAAATGCCGCGGTTGGTGCGCACAAACAAGGGAAATCCCAAATCATTCTCCAAAAGGTTGATCTGCTTGAGCACGGCTGTAGGAGAAATGTACAAAACCTCGGCAGCCTTTGAAAAACTGCCCTGGTCTGCAACCTGTATGAACGTGTCGAGCTGTTTGTTATAC
>DVOF01000042.1 GCA_018713805.1 Candidatus Aphodoplasma excrementigallinarum
GTTTAACGTATACAATCTTACCGCACCTGCGCGCCCGGCACAATGTCGCCGTCGGTGGTACAGATTTTGAGCGTACCGCCCTCAGAAGCCGCCAGAATCATCCCGTACGAATCCACGCCGCGCAGCTTCACAGGCTTCAGGTTTGCAATTACAATCACGTTCTTGCCAACCAGTTCGTCTGCCTTATAGTGTTTTGCAAGGCCGGACACGATCTGGCGCGTTTCGCCGCCCATGTCGACCATGAGCTTATATAATTTGTCCGCGCCCTCGATCTTTTCCGCGCTGACAACCTTAGCCACACGCAAATCGAGCTTTGCAAAGTCGTCGATCGTAATTTGCTCCGGTGCGGTGGTTTCCTTTTTCTCCGGCTGCTTTTCTTCTTTTGCAGCCGGGTACTTCGCCGCATTGAAGGCCGCAATCTCTTCCAGCTTCTTTTTCTCGTCGAGACGGGCGAACAGCACCTCCGCCTTGCCGACGTGCCCGCCAGCCTGCATTGCACCGAACTTACCAAGGCTCTCTGCCGTGGTGTCGCAGCCGCCAAGCTGCTCGTAAATCTTCTGCGCCGTAGACGGCATAAACGATTCGAGCAAAACGGCAATAAAGCGGATCGACTCGAGCAGGTTATACAACACGGTCCCGAGCCGCGGCTTGCTTGCTTCGTCCTTCGCCAGCACCCACGGCGCCGTTTCGTCAATATACTTGTTCGAGCGGCGCGCCAGTCCCATGATGAGGTCGAGCGCATCCGCCACACGCAGGCCGTCCATTTTTTCCTTTACGCCTGCGGCCGTGTCAAGTGCAGCCTGAATCAACTCGTCGTCGAACTCGCCCTTGCAGTCCGGTGCGGGAATCACGCCGCCGAAATACTTGTCGCACATCGTCACCGTACGGTTGACGAGGTTGCCGAGCGTGTTCGCCAAGTCGGAGTTGTAGCGGCTGATGATGGTTTCATATGTGATCGTCCCGTCGGACGCAAACGGCATTTCGCTGAGCACATAGTAGCGGATTGCATCTACGCCAAACAGTTCGGAGAGGTCGTCGGCGTACATCACATTGCCGCGCGACTTGCTCATCTTGTCCATGCCGGACAGCAGCCACGGATGGCCGAAAATCTGCTTCGGCAGCGGCTCGCCCAGCGCCATCAGGATAATAGGCCAGTAAATCGTGTGGAACCGCAGGATGTCTTTGCCGATGATGTGTACGTCCGCCGGCCAGTATTTTTTGTACAAATCGGACGGGCCGTCCGGGTCGTAGCCGAGCGCGGAAATGTAATTGGACAGCGCGTCAATCCAGACATAAATCACGTGCCCTGGGTCAAACTCGACCGGAATCCCCCAGTCGAACGAGCTGCGTGATACGCACAAATCCTGCAAACCGGGCTTTAAGAAGTTATTGACCATTTCGTTCTTGCGCGACTCCGGCGCAATAAACTCCGGGTGTTCCTCAATGTGCTTCATCAGCCTGTCCTGATATTTGCTCATTTTAAAGAAGTAAGCTTCCTCTTTTGTCGGCACGACCTCGCGCCCGCAGTCGGGGCAGCGTCCATCCACAAGCTGCGACTGCGTGAAAAACGACTCGCACGGTACACAGTAAAGCCCCTCGTATTCGCTCTTGTAGATGTCGCCCTGGTCGTAGAGCTTTTTGAAAATCTTTTTGACAACAGCCTCGTGGTTTTCGTCCGTCGTACGGATAAAGTAATCGTACGACGCACCCATCAAATCCCAGATTTTCTTGATCTCGCCCGTCACGCCGTCGACGTATTCCTTCGGCGTTACGCCGTCTTCCTCGGCGGCCTGCTGTATCTTCTGCCCGTGCTCGTCCGTGCCGGTCAGGAAAAATACGTCGTAGCCGAGTTTGCGCTTAAAGCGCGCGATCGCATCGGTCAAAATCACCTCATACGTGTTGCCGATATGCGGCTTGCGCGACGTGTACGCAATCGCCGTCGTAATATAAAATTTTTCTTTATAATCCATAAAGAGATACCTTCTTTCAGTTTTATTTGCCGGATAAGAACGCCTCCATCAGCGTATATCCCATTGGGCGGAAAATGCCCGTTTTCTGCGCTTCCGCTTCGCAGTAGGTGCGCGCGCCATGCTCCTGCTCGCTGTCGCTGCGGTAGATCACATACGGCACCGGCTCCGCGCTGTGCGTCATAGTCGCGATCGGCGTCGGGTGGTCGGGCATAAGCAAGACGGAAAATTCCTCTCCCGCAGCGCGCAGCCCATCGATAATCTGCTTTGCCGCAGCGTCGAGCCGCTCGATCGAGAGCACCTTATTTTCTACTTCGCCGCGGTGGCCGCATTCGTCCGCCGCCTCGACGTGCAGGTACACAAAGTCCTTGCCGCTAAGCAGCGCGTCCAGCGCGGCCTGCGCCTTGCCGGGGAAGTTGGTGTTGACATTGCCGGTCGCGCCTTCCACCTCAATCACGTCCATGCCTGCGCAGTAGCCGATGCCCTTGAGCAGGTCAACCGCAGAAATCACCGCGCCGTCAAGGCCGTACTTTTCCTTGAAAAGCGGCAGGGCGGGCTTGCTTCCCTGGCCCCAGAACCAGATCGTATTTGCGGGGGCAAGCCCCTTACGCATTCGCTCGAGATTCACGGGGTGGTCTTTTAAGAGCGCATAGCTCTTTTTCATCATATCCAATAATAAATCGGCGTAGTCGCCTTTTGGCAGATATTCGCCGATTACGCGCTTTGAGATGTCGTGCGGCGGCGTCAGCGTGCTGTTCAGGCTACCGCCGTGCATAACCATCAGGTTGCGGTAGCTCGTACCCGCATAAAACTCGATCGTATCGCTGCCGAACGCCTCGCGGACCGTATCGATGAGCTGCGCGCCTTCGGCAGAACTGATTTCATCGGCGCTGTAGTCGAGCATGGTCTTTTTGGAAAAGTCTTCCTCGTCCGAGAGCGTCACCGTGTTGACGCGGTATGTCACATCGCCCTCTGCAAGCTTTGCGCCAATTGACACCGCCTCCAGCGGGGAACGGCCCGTGTAGTACTTTGTCGGGTCGTAGCCCATGACGGACAAATTCGCCACGTCGCTGCCCGGCGCAATGCCGTCCGGTACAGTTTTAACCATCCCCATCTCGCCCTTTGAAGCGAGATAGTCCATCGTCGGCTTTTTTGCCGCCTGCAACGGCGTTTTGCCGCCGAGCGATTCAATCGGCAGATCGGCCATGCCGTCGCCGAGTATCACGATATATTTCATTTCGCATTACCCCTTATCATCCAACTTTCGCATAAATTTGCATTTATCGTTAATTATACACCATAATCTTTAGTATGACAAGGATTTTCAGGGAAATTCATGTTTTCTCTTCCTAAAAAATATAATTTTTGCAGTTTTGGAGAAAAAGAGACCGGGTTTCCAGGCCGGCTTTCCGTCGCTTTTCGCGCAGATTGCGTGCCAGCCCTTGACATTGTGCGGTTTTATGTGTAAAATAATATGAATGTAAAAGTTTGTTACAAGAAAGGTAAAAAGCATGTTTAAAGC
>DVOF01000043.1 GCA_018713805.1 Candidatus Aphodoplasma excrementigallinarum
TTGCTGTCACGGTGCTGTTCTCGCTTTGCAGTGGGGTCAGCTTTGTACATGGGGCTGAGCCAAACATAACAGCGGGCGAAACGGTTGAGGCGGAGGCCTGCACCATTGTCTCAGACCATGGGAAGGATGTCACGGATGAGAGGGCAAGCGGCGGCCATGCGGTCGAGCTGACAAATGGGCAGCCGAGCGGCAACCGCTATGTGCCGACGGACGACTCGTGGACGGGCCTGTCGATAACATTCCGTGTAGAAGAAAAAGGAACGTATGCGTTTTCATTCCGGTATCTTTCTTCCTCAACCGGAAACGATTCATTTTATTACAGCTTTGCGTCGGACAATTTTGTAGAAGGCGCGACGACTGTGTGTGAAGACGGCGCATACCGTTGGCAGACGCTTGGCACGGCATATCTGGAGCCGGGGTCGTATCGGGCGCGCATTGCTGTCCGGGAGGCAGGCCTGCGCATTGACCAGATCAAGATTGGGGATTCGTGGGTTGAGCCGGCTGTCAGCGGGCAGACCGTATATCCGGAGCTGATACAGGCCGACGCAATTGGGACGGCGGCCAAGTTCGAGGATGGCGACCGGGTTGCTTTTATCGGCGACAGCATTACGCACGGCGGTTATACGCATGCTTATATTTACAATTATTATGCGACCAGATACCCGGATTGCGATTTTACCTATATCAATAAGGGGATTAACGGCGACCGCGCATCTTCTGCTCAGAGCCGGTTTGAGCACGATATTTATGACGCGGATTCCAAGTTTAATAAAGTCGTTATAATGCTCGGCACAAACGATATGTCGCGCGGGGAATATTTTGCGGGCAACGAGCTGCTTCCGGGCGCGGAAACAACAAGAAACAACCTGATCGAAACCTACAAGCGGGAATACCGCGCGCTGCTCGAGCTTGTTAAGGCGAAGTCGCCGGAGCAGGTTATTCTTGTGACGCCGCCGATGTTTGACGAGTGGGTACCGGAGTCGAACAATGAAACCTCTCCGGGCTTCAACAACATTATCCGGAAGGCGGGTGCGATCGTATACGATTTTGCGCAGGAATATGGCTATGATTTCGTGGACGTCAACACGCCGCAGACGATTGTCGACGCTTATCAGCGGCAGTCGAATGAAAACTTTACGTTTACGCCGGACCGCGTCCATCCGAGCAATATCGGCCACTATATTATGATGTATTCGTTTTTGAAGGCGCAGGGGGAAAGCGGCGAGGTTGCATCGGTATCCGTTGATACGGCCGGGCAGGCGGCGGATACGTCGAACGCGGCTGTTTCCGACCTGACTGTATCGGATGATAAGATTACGTTTACATATCTGCCGGATTCGCTTCCGATGGGGGCGGACGCCGTTTACCGGGAAGCGGAAAAACTGATCCCTCTTACCGAGGAGCTGAACCGTGAGACGATAACGGTGAGCGGGCTGCGCGACGGGTTGTACCAGATTACGATGAACGGCAAACCTGTCATGCAGGCGACCGGCGCACAGCTCCAGGGCGGCGTCAATATTGCAGACCAGCAGAACAACCCGAACCAGCAGCAGGCGCTGACAGTGCTTAATTACGTGAGCCAGCACCGGGACACGATGTCAAAGTATCGGGATTTTGTTGCCAATGAAATCAGTTATATTTCAAAGTATGGGCTGGATGCACAGAGCAATGAAACACTCATCAGCTCGGCGCAGGCATGGATTGCGTCTAACTCCGGCCAGACGGAGGACGTCAACACGCTAAACGATTACCTTGCAGACAAAGCAGAGGAGAGCAATACACTTGCAAAGCTGGCGCAGTACGAGGAAACGATACGGACGATGAATGACCCGGTTTCGTGCAGCGTGGAAATCGAATATATCGGCGATGGGACCGCTGTTCAGAACAGCGCAGTATACGAACATTTTTCGCTTCCGCAGGATACGCTGGCAATCATACCGGAAACGAATAATGGTAAGATGACGGCGGCACAGATCATATTCGCCGATGAAGCAGGCAAGTTGGAGGCGATTCCCGCAGCGGGCGAAACGGTTACAGCTTCCGCAACGATTGAAAATAACACCTCCCGCGACAGCGGCGCTGTTTTCTGGGTTGGCATGTTTGCCGGGAACCGTATGGTAGGCGTAAAGACTGTGGAAGTAACTGTTCCGGCAGGGGAAAGCGTCCCGGTCGAAGCACAGCTCACTGTGCCTGCAGGAACTGACACCATCCAGGCGGGTATATGGGACTCTCTGTCCGGGCTCAGGCCTTATATCCCGTCGGCTGTGTTCCCAGCGGAAAATACGGCTGTAAAGGAAATCCGGATTGGGCAGGAAACGCTTGCTGAGTTTGATCCGGCTGTAACGGAATACACCTATTATCTGCACCGGCTCGATACGCGCGTGCCATATGTCAGCGCAGTCATGGCGAACAGCCTGGATGCTGCTGTGGTAACACAGGCGGCAGCGGTCGGGGAAAGCGCAACCGTTCAGGCGGGGGACAAAACTTATACCATTACCTTTGTCAGCGAGCCTCTCCCGGTTTTGTCCGGTATTAATATCGGCGGCGCTGCGCTGAGCGGCTTTGCGCCGGAAACGTATGCGTACACATATGAAGTGCCGGATGGCGGCGACACCACGGTAGAGGCTTGGGCCGCAGAAGGGCTTCGGGTTGACGTGACGCAGGCTGAGGAGGACGGCACAACCGCTACGGTGACGGTTACGGCTCCCTTTGGAAGCAGCCGGACGTACACTATTACATTCGGCAAGGTCGGGACGCCGGGCGTTGTTTCCAATATTTACGCCGGCGGACAACCGACGGTGGATGTGACTGCCGTTCCGTCGCTTGGCGCACAGCTAATCGATATGTATAATGCATATGGTACAGATGCAGAACGAATCGCGGCGGTGAAGTCGGCGGACAATCCGTACGCAAAGGTGGAATATGCACAGTATACGAACCGGATCAGCGAAACGGCGTGGGAAGTAAAGACGGACGCAAATAACTGGCTGCCAAACACTTACGGTTCGGCGATCGAGTTTATCTATGTTCAAACGACAAATTCTGCGTTGATCTCGCCGAATGTAACGCGGCTTTACAAATCGACAGACGACCCGTGCAGCACGGAAGAAATCGCGAAAAAGGCGTATGAATTCGATATCAGCAAGGACGCGACGGTTGTCATTGCAACAAATGGAGAGAGCGAATTTATTGCCTCGCAAGGCTGGGAATACAAAAATGACGCGAAGTATGAACTGCGCTATCCCAACTATACCAGAGTTCAGGATACAAGCGTCCTGCCGGAGGAGGATTGGTATATCATACCGAACGGCAGTACCGCTTATATGTCCGGCTATACGGGTATGGCTTATTTGAAGCACTTTAAGGCTGGGGAACGGGTAGCGGTACCGGCGTTCAGTGTCGGCAGCAGTTACCGGAATACAAGCATATTTATTATTTGGGACGAGTGCAACAGAGAGGCACAGCTTTTTGACATCATGGCTGACGGCGTATCCATTGCCGGGTTTGACCCTGACGTAACGAAGTATACGATCCCTGTTGTAGGCGAGCAGGTTCCGCAGATCAGCGTCAGCGCGACAATCGGCGCGGCTGCGGAGATCGTTCAGGCACAAACGCTTTCCGAAAGCGCGATCGTAACAGCATGCGGGAAGACCTATATCATATCGTTTGAAGGCCATGAGCCAAGTTTGGAGCTTTCTACGCTTACGGTGGACGGGCAGCAGATTTCCGGCTTTGACCCAACAGTAAAGGAATATACCTATACGGTAGAACGCGGCGATATGACGGTGCCGACTGTGGCGGCAACTGCATCTGACACTGCAAACACAGTCGAGGTTGTGCCGGCGGCGAAAATGCCGGGCGATACGAAGGTAATCGTCCGTACGCCGCAGGGGATTTCGGAGACTTATACCGTCCATATCAATAAAACCGGGACGCCGGGCGTTGTTTCCAACATCTATGCGGGCGGACAGGCGACAACAGCCGTTACGGCTGTTCCGTCGCTCGGCGCGGAAATGATTGATATGTATAACGCATACGAAACGGATGCGGAACGGATTGCGGCAGTGAAGTCGCCGAACAATCCGTATGCAAGCTATGACTATGCACAGTATACAGACCGGCTCAGTGGGGAAGCGTGGGAAAACAAGTCAGGCCCTGATGCAATTCCGGCAAACACTTATGGCGCTGCGAATGAGTTCACTTATTTGAACCATCCCGACAGTATTTTGATTTCGCCGGATGTGACGCGCCTGTATAAGTCGACGACTGACCCGTGCGGAGATGAGGAAACGGCGAAGCGGGCGTATGAGTTTGATATCAGCAAGGACGCGACGGTCTATATCACAACGGCGCAGGAGAGCAGCTTCATTCTCGCGCAGGGGTGGCAATTTGAAAACGATGCAAAATACAGATTGTATTATTCGCGGCGTGGGGACCACAATATCGTTCAGGATCCGTCCGACCCGGAATATTATTATATGATTCCGGACGGTGTCGGTGCTACGATGAATAATGCAAGCGGTATGGTATATAAAAAGCACTTTTCTAAAGAAGAGCGCGTTGTGGTACCGGCATTTTCTGCAGAAAGCAGCTATCGTAACATGAATGTTTTCATCGTTTGGGATGACTGCAACGACGAACGGGAGGTATTTGGGCTCAAGTATAAAACTGGGGAAGAAACCTATACAGTAGAAGGGTTTGACCCAGCGAAGCTCACCTATGATATCACGCTTCCTGCCGATACGGGTGAAGTACCGGAGCTTTGGATGATGGCGACGCGCCCGGCAAATGCGCAGGTGTCGATGCCGGAAGAGTTCACAGAAGGTAAAGTGACGGCAACGGTGACTGCGGAGTTGGAGAGCGGCGTTAAAACGACATACACGATCAACTTTTATCTGGATGTAGCTGCAGAGGACGACGTCCGGCTCAGCGAAATCCGCTATGACGGAACGGCCATAGAAGGTTTTGAGCCTTATACCCGCAGCTACACGGTTGAACTTCCGATGGGGGCGTCTTATCCAACCGTTACAGCCGTGGCAAACAGTAGTATTGCACCGCAGCCGGCTATTATACAGCCGGCTGCGGGCAACAACGGGACAGCAACAATTACGGTAACTTCTCAAAATGGGCAAAACAGCGCTGTATATACAGTGCAGTTTGTCATACTGGACTATGTGCCGGCGCAGGCGTCTGTCCTGCCGGTGCGCAACAACGCAAAGGGAATCGTTACGATCATACATGACGACGGCGACCTGCCGACCGTTGGGTATTTGGACGGCGAATTTGAAGAAAACAATTTGAAGGGCACGGTTGCCATGATTGCGTCGCGCGTGAATGATAATAATGTAGCCGCATGGCAGTCGTATTTCGATACGGGAAGGTTCAACCTCGCCAACCACAGTTATACCCATACCTACTGGGGGCAGGACGATTCGGCAGAGTCGGGCGTGCTTTCGGACGGTACGCCATACGAAATTGCAGCAGGGAACATGACAAAGGAGATAATCACATCGGGGGAATACCTGCGTGAAAAATTTCCGGAAGAGCGCGTACTCAGCTTTGTGAAGCCGGGATTTGTCTATCCGACCGGCCTTCCGCAGGTCAGCGATGCAGCTTATGACATGATCCGGGAAAATTATATCTGTATGCGCAACACAGGCGGCGGCATGAATACCATACCGCCCGCCGACTGGGACAATGTAAAAAGTTTGATGGTCCAGGCAGACAGCGACCCCGCGTCGCCGAACAATCATACGGCGGCATATTGGATCGATGAAGTCGATAAGACGATCGAGCAGCGCGGATGGCTCGTATTCCTCTTCCACAACATTGTAGAAGACGCGCAGGCCGGCGGCGGACACGTATCCCAAAGCAAGGCTTCGATTCTGTTCGATGCGCTCGGCGACCGTGTACAAAGCGGCGACGTATGGTGCGCTTATCTGGACGAGGCGGCAATGTATATCAAAGAATCGCAGAGCGCCTCTGTTTATGCAAAAAAATACGAAGGCGATTCAGTCGGCGTTGTGCTGACGGACGGGATGGACGACTCGGTTTACAATTTCCCAATCACGGTCAAGGTAGAAGTGCCTGAAGGCTGGGATATGGTATCAGTGACGCAGAACGGGAAAGTATTGGAAGTGGCAAAAGCCTTTACAGAGGGGGCAAGTTCCTATGTGTACGCTAACATCGTTCCAGACGCAGGCGAGGCGACGCTGGCTCCGGCGGATGCGGCCCTGTATGTGGAAGAAATCGCAGCCGGCGGCACGCCGCTTACTGGATTTTCCCCGGAAAAATATGCCTATACGGTAACGCTGCCTGCCGGCACTGTTGAAGCGCCGCAGCTCACGGCGCAGTACGGCGGTACGACCAACATTGAGCAGGCCGTTTTGGTGGATGGAAAGGGCAGCGCGGCGGTGACGATTTCTCCGGAGGGGAGCGCCCCGTTTACGTACACGGTATTTTTCGAGGTGGAAAAGGACGGCGGCCCGGTCGTGATTTTGAAGTTTGACGACTTGCGGGAAAATACGGGTGTCCGTTCCGCGATGCAGAATGCGATCGATTATATAGAGGAAAAGGATATCAAGACGTCGGTCGGCGTGATTGGCGTATCGCTGGAGGACGACGGAACGAAGGCGGACTATTACAACCAAATCCGTTCCTGGGCGGAATCCGGTTATGTTGAAATCTGGAATCACGGCTACTACCACGGCGGGGACAACGGGCCGGAGTTCAACGGCGGAACGTATGAGGAGCAATATAAGCAGCTCACTGATACAAACCAGCTTTTGCTCGACAAGTGCGGCGTAACCGCTGCGGCCTTTGGCGCGCCGGGGAACGCAACAGACGCAACAACGCTGGAGGTGCTCAAAAATGTGCCGCAGATCAAAATCACCCTGTTTGGGCAGGATGCGGAAGGGATTTTGAACCTGACCAACAACGTAGCGTTTGAACAGTCCGGCACAGTCGACGGAACGTGGAAGGCGTGGCTCGACTATCAAAAGTTTGTTGAGAACTTTGAAGCAAACAAGGATAAACCCTATGTATTAATGCAGACGCATCCGCTGATGTGGGCGTCGGATAAAGATGATACGCATTACAAGATATTTCAGGATCAGATCGAATATTTGATCGCGCAGGGCGTAACCTTTATGACGCCGAGCGAGTATTATGCGTCGCTGCAAATATAAAACAAAAAACAACTGCCTACGGGCAGTTGTTTTTTGTTAAGCGCTTAAAATGTAATTGTTTTCCCGGTTTTTGCGGACTCATAAATGGCCTCAAGAATCTGCGTAACAACGAGAGCCTGTTCCGGTTTCACGATCAGCTCGGTTCCATTCACAACGCTGTCAATCCAGGACTTTGCCTCCAAATACCCCGGGTCTGCCGTTTCGCCTTCATAAAAGTCCACGCCGCCGCAGTCTAAATCAACCGTTTTGATATACTGCTTGTCGTATTCCTGTCTCTTATAC
>DVOF01000044.1 GCA_018713805.1 Candidatus Aphodoplasma excrementigallinarum
GTGTACATCACATGGCTTGGAGGCGGGATAAAGTGAAAATGTGTGTGCTGGAGGAGAAGGAATGCATTCATTGCGGGGAGTGCGACCGCTGCGACCTCAACCCGGAGAAAATCTGCGACAGCTGCGGGAAATGTATCCGGATGCCGGAGGCGGAATACTATGAAATACAGATTGATGAAATTATGAATACAGAAGAAAAATAGCTGCCAGCAAACTGGCAGCTATTTTATTTTTGGGAGAGTCAACCGAGCGACTCGATAACATTTTTTGCAAGGAAGTCTACCTTTTCAAAGTCCATATAGGGGATATAGTTTTGTTCAAGCTCGTCGTGCAGCTTTTTCGCGCCGGCAATGGACTCAATTGCACGCGCCAGCAAGGTGTTATAGGATTCCATATCAATCGCCGCAGCAACGGGCACGCGTTCTGCACAGACGTACTGGTTTAAGTCAATCGTTTCACTTACATAGGCTTCCTTTACTGCATGGTAGGCGTTTTTGGTCGTAAAGAATGCGTCAAGCGCGGGCACGTAGATATGTTCGATCTTCGCATCCGGCGACATGGGGCAGTAGAAGGTACGCACATCCAGCCCTGCTGTCGTCAGCGTATCTGCCAGCGCGCGGAAAAACGCGCCGCTGTTTGGCGCGATGTCCGCCTCAATAAGATAGACATACTTGGCGTGCGCGGCGAACGTATCGATGTAGTTGAGTTTCCCGAGCGGCGTGATTGCGCCTAAGAATGCTTTACGCTCGGTTCCGTCTTTCGCTGAAAAGCTGTTCAGGCCAAAAGTTTTTTTCAGCGTTTCCAGCTCCGCCTTGACACCCTCCGGGTTCGTGGCTGCCAGGTAATCGTGCTCGATCTGGTTTTGCAGGCTTTTTGCAGCGGACAGGTAGTTGTAAGCGCGGGCAAAACAGCCGGAAATTGCCTCATTTGTCTGGATGATGGCTCCTTTCCGCTGCCGGATCCGCTCCGTGTTCCAGCAGTCGCCGAGGTTGATGATCTCATCGACGCCGCCCGGCGCTTTCGGGTCGACAATGTGCGGCGCGGTGCCGTCCAGGATTAAAAACCCGGTTTCCCGCGCGCAGACGCCGTCGAGCGAGTTCGGGTCGGAAGAACAGTGCAGCAGCTCGGTGTCATAACCAAGCCCGGCAAGGCGTGCTGCGACCCGCCGCATAAAGGAGGACTTGCCCGTGCCGGGACCGCCCTTTAAGACGATAATCCGGTTTGCCTCGCGGCTGTTTAATATGTAGTCATAGTACGAATAAAACCCCGCGGGCGTGTTGGAACCGGGGAAGTACTCGCGTATTTTTACTGCCATAACAATCCCTCCAAAGATAAATTTTACGTTATAGTATATGCGCAGGGACTGTTTTGGTTACAAAAGGCGCATACACAAAACGTGTATGCGCCTTCCCGCTTCCTATTCAATCATCAATAAAAATTAATATTGACATTTTTGCCAAGCTGCTTGAGACATGCCGCCAAATCCTCAATTAGCCGCATTTTAATGTTGATGTTGATTGGCAGATCCGGGTTCTGATGGGAGGGGTTGACTGCGCGCCCGACAAAAAAGTTGATGTCGGTCGCGTCCTCTAACAATAGTTTGCAAATCAGCGACGCACCGTCCTTCTTGTCCTTCCACTGTACGTCCGTGTCGCTGACGGAGCAGTAGCTCTGCGCATATTCGACCGCCTTCCCAATCGTGAGCACACCCTCTGTTACGAGGTCGACCCCAGCAATGTGGGCAATCGGCGGGACGTCGTCGTCGAGGTAGTCAATGTCGGGGATGACCTCCTTGCCGAGATACCGCGCAACGAGCTGCGACGTTGTGCCGCCGCATACGATTTTTTTACCCTCCTTGCCGAAGAACAACCGCATGATCTTCTCGTCGTCCTCCTTATGGGACGGCGGGCCGATCATGAGGTTTACGACCTCGTGGCGGCGCACCTTCATGGCGGCAATCGTCGTGTCGTCGCCCGGGTGGCCCGCATAGAGGTCGTTACACGCCTCGGCAATCCGCGCGGCCATCGTCTTGGCACCGATGTCCGGCGTATAGACACCCTCGGCAAACTCGATGATATTTTCCCGCTCCCAGCCAAAGTTTAACAGCATGCCCACGCCAGCGTGGATTGCGCCGTCGCTCATGAGGATAAAGATATCGCCGGTCTCTACCTGGAATTTGCTTTCAAATATCTGTTTTTCACATATTGTTTTCTGCGTGGAGTCGTAGTCATAGTTTTTCCCGTTACGCAGCAAAATGCATTTCGGGTTGTCAAACTGCACCAGATATGCCTCGCCGCTCTTGTTCACCTGTAAGATGGTAAACGTGGAGTAAGCGACGCCGCGCACCTTACAGACAGGGAGCGTATGGGCAATCGTGTATACGCAGTCCTCGATCGGCATACCCGCCGCCATCATGGTAACGAGGATTTTTGCCGTCAGGGTCGAGAGGATATTCGCCTTTACACCGCTGCCAAGCCCGTCGGAGAGCACGATCGTCACGTAGTCCTCGTCGTTGATCGTCATAACGCGGTCGCCGCAAAGCTCCTCGCCCTGTTTGTTCAGGCTCATAAAGCCGCTCTCCAGGAATATATCTTTCATAAACGAATCCCGTCCTTTCGCTGAAATTTTCGATTTGGTATACGAACGCTCCTCGTAAAAATTATTCTTCTATCGTATCCTCTTCCAAAATCGAATTTTTCAGCTCTGTGAGAGCGATTTTTGTTTCAGCTGTCGTTTCCCCAAGCAGGGAGGCGATCTCCTGGATGACGCGCATTTGCTTTTCGATCACCTTGTCGGCAATACCCGCCGCCTCGTTCTTCATCTCCCGGTTTTTCTCCAGGATGTGCTCGCGCTCCGTGATATCGCGCATGATGCAGATGGCAATGTTGTTCGGCGCATCATAGATAAAGGTCTGGTCAGCGACGATGTTATACTCCGCCATAAATTCCTTCGTGGTGATTAGCCGTTCATCGCCGCCGAGAACGGACAGGAAGTTATCCGCGCTCATAAGCAGCGATACATCCTTGCCGATCACGTCCTTTGCGTCTACGATCCCGAACATGTCGCAGCATGCGTCGTTGATCTGCCGGATTTTGAGGTCCTTATCGACTGTGATGATCGCATTCGGCGTCGCCTCAATGATTTTGTCGGACAACGACGCCGCCTTTTCCATCATATACGGCAGGCACATGCTGATTTCCGCCTTGCCGAAATACACGGCGACCGCCTTGTCGCGGCAGGTCGCATAGCCGCAGGTGCCGCAGTTGAGCTCGTCTTCCTTTTTCGTTTTCCCCATCTTGCGCAGGATTTCCTCGATCTGCGCCTCGCCGGGCATCACAACGCTGATCCGCTCGTCGCTGATATGTTTGGTTAAATCCATATCTGTCTTGACGTTATAGTCCTTTTCATAGCATACCTGCTCCGGATGGCTGCTTGCGTAGTTTTCCGTCCGCATTTTTGACGAAAGCACGCTGTGCTTGTGCCGCCGGATGGAGGGGCCGTTGATACAGCTTCCCGGGCATGCGCTCATCTCAATGAAGCAATTTTTCAAATTTCCTTTCTCCAGCTCGCCGATAGCCTCGAGACAATTCTCCATCCCGTCGACCGTAATATAGGAGAAGGCCGGGTCCTTTTTCATGGTTTTTAATATCCCGCCCGAAACCGGGAAAAACCGCGACAGGTACTTCGTGCTGTCAAGCGCCTCCGGCGCGGCCGGAAGCTCGATATTCTCCTCGCTAAACCAGTCGTTGAGCTCGTCAAACGTCAGCACGCAGTCGACATAGCCGCTGTATGCCTCCGCCTCATGCTTTTTCGAAATGCAGGGGCCGATAAAGACGACATACGAGCCGGGATTTTCTTCTTTGATCAGCCTTGCGTGCGTCTGCATGGGGGAGAGGACATGGGCGACATATTTTAAAATGCCGGGGTGATACTTCTGGATCAATGTCACAATGGTGGAGCAGCAGGAAGATATGATGACGTCCTCCGTGCGGTTTTCCACCAGCTTTTCATATTCGCTTTTTACGACATAGGCACCCTGCGCCGTCTCGGACACGCCGGCAAACCCTAACTTTTTCAAGTAGGAAGAAAACGCATCGATGCCGGACACGCCATAGCTTGCAATGAAGGCGGGGGCAATGCTTGCAAACACCTTTTTCCCGCTCGCAATCAGCGCCTTTGCCGCGCTGACGTCGTTGCGGACTTCTTTTGCGTTCTGGGGACAGACAAGCACGCATTTGCCGCAGAGTACGCAGTCGCTCTCGATGACCTGCGCCTGCCCGTCCTTGAGCTCGATCGCCTTGATCGGGCAGTTGCGGATACACTTGTAACAGTTTTTGCAGTTGGCCTTTTTGAATCTTAAAATGCTCATCCCTTCAGCCCTCCGAGGATATGCTCCTGAAACACTGCTTCCGCGTTCTGCGGGTTGACGCCTGTGACGATCTCATCGTCCACCTGGATGGTAACGCCGTCCATGCAATGCCCCAGACAGAACGCAGCCTTCAGCTCCACTTCGTTTTCCAGCCGGTTTTTTGCAACCAGCTTTTTAAAACAGGCGATAATATCCTTTGACCCTTTTAAATGGCAGGAACTGCCCACACAAATTGACACTTTCATACGCTTGACCTCCTACGTGTTTGCGCATATATGCGCATTTATATGTAAAAATAAATATAAAACATATTATTCGGCTTTGTCCTCTTTCATGCCGCCCGCCTGCTCGATGGCGCGCAGGCTGTCGCGGATATCCTCTAAAAGAAGGACTTCTTCGCTTTTTTTCGCCGCTTCTTCCTTTTTGATTTCTTCTTTTCTATGAAAGATTTTGTTGCTCAGCTTAATAAACAGGAAAATCGTAAGCGAAATAATCAAAAAGTTAACGACACTCTGGATAAAGTTCCCGTACGTAATCACGGAATCGCCGACCTGTACAGACAGCGAATCGAATTTGATCCCGCCGAGAATAATTCCAAACAGGGGGGTGATCAAATCCTTAACAAGGGAGTTGACAATTGCGGAAAAGGCCGTGCCGATGATAACGCCAACAGCCATCTCAACAACGTTGCCCTTTAGCGCGAACGCTTTGAACTCCTGCCAGAACTTTTTCACAGCGCCATCCCCTTTGTTATTTTATCTACAATGTATACGCTTTCATTATATCATTATTTTTCGACAAAATCAAAACATTTTTTTGGGATTTTCTATTGAATTTTCTGAATGCAACGCTTATAATAAAACTGTTTTGAAGAAATCAAACAGAGGGAGGAGCGAAAATATGATTTATCAGAGGTTTAACATTTGGGAGGGGAGCGGCTGCAAGCAGCAGACCGACGCGAACCTGAGCGTTTACATACCGGATAATTCCCCGGAGATCGACATGGAGCGGAGGTATAAGGCAGTGCTGATCTGCCCGGGCGGCGGATATGCCGGCGTGTCCGACCGGGAGGCGGAGCCGGTTGCGTTTGAGTTTTTAGCAAAGGGGATCGCGGCGTTTGTGCTGCGCTACTCGGTTGCGCCCGCGCGGTACCCGACCGCGCTTTTGGAGGTTTCGCGGGCAATGTGGCTGATCCGGCAGAGGGCGGACGAGTGGAACATCAATGCAGACGATATTGCCGTATGCGGGTTCTCCGCCGGGGGACATCTGGCGGCGAGTTTGGGCACGCTGTGGAATGAGGCGTTTATCCCGGAGGAGCTTGGCATGCCGGAGGGGATGAACAAGCCGAACAAGCTGATATTGTGCTACCCGGTGATTTTGTGCGAGGAAGGGCGCGCGCACCGCGACAGCTTTTACAATCTGCTGGGGCGCGGCCTGCCGGAGGAGGAGTACGAGAAGTTCTCGCTCGACCGGCGCGTCGGGCCGCATACGCCGCCGACGTTTTTGTGGCACACGTTTGACGACGACGGGGTACCGGTCGACAGCTCGCTCGAGTTTGCGCTCGCCCTGCGGAAAAACCGGGTTCCGTTTGAGATGCACATCTATCCGTCGGGCGCGCACGGTTCGTCGCTGGCTGACTGGCGTACCGCGTCGCCGGAGGCGAAGCAGTACGACAATCCGTATATCACAAACTGGATCGACCATTGTACAAAATGGGTGCTGGAGCATTAAGGATAAAATAGGAAAGGCCCCTGCCATGTGGCAGGGGCTCTATTTCTGCGCTTTTTTGCCTTTGAAGGCAGAGGGGCTGACCCCATAGCGCCGTTTGAACATTTTGGAAAAGTTAAAGCTGTCGCCATATCCCGCAATCGCTGCCGACTCGGCCACTGTGTAGCCGCGCTCGAGCAGTTCGGCCGCTTTGGACAGGCGGGTGTCGATCAGGTAATCCTGCATGGAGCGGCCTGTTTTTTCTTTAAAAATCTTTGCCAGATACGTCCGCTCTACGCCCACGAGCCGCGCGACGTCACGGATTGCGATGGCGTTCATATAGTTTGCGTCGATATAGTCGCATACCTGGCGCACATAGTCGTTGGGCGCGGGCGCGGACTCAAAAAACTGGGTAAAAAGCGCAAACAGCTTCGAGGCGAGAAACTCCTCCCGGCAGCGGCGCAGGCGCTCACATTCGAGCATTTCGTGGAACAGGCTGGTCGACAGCGTAACGACCGGCGGCAGCGCGTCGAGCTGTGCGGCGAGTGCGCCGGTGAAGCCGACCCAGATATACGACCACGGGCGGCGCACGTCGGCAGTGTAGGTCGTAAGCTCGTGCGGACGGATGATGAAAATCTGGCCCTGCCGCACCGGGTGCGCGCTGCCGTCCCGATAAAAGACGCCGCAGCCGCGGGTCACATAATGCAAAAGGTAGTAGTCGCGCATATGCGGGCCGAAGCTGTGCGATGGCGCGCAGTCCTGCCGCCCGCAGGAAACAGGGTTTAAGTCGGAAAAGTTCCTGTTTACAATGGCGGTTTCGTACAGGTCGTACAAGTTTAAACGCCTCCTCTCTAAACAACATCATACCATATTTATCACACCTGATGCAATTCTTTTTCCAGCTTTGATATGATATTTTATTGATATTGAATAAGATTTGAACGGGAGGCGTTGTTATGGTAAAAATTACATTCATGGGTGCGGGCAGCACCATATTTGCAAAAAATGTCCTGGGCGACACGATGCTTACGCCTGCGCTCTGTGACAGCGAGATTGCGCTCTACGACATTGACTCGGCTCGGCTGGACGAATCGTACGACATGCTGGAGGCGATCAACAAAAAGCTCAATGAGGGCCGCGCGGTGATTAAAAAATATCTCGGCGTGGAGAACCGGCGCGACGCGCTTCGGGACGCAAAGTTCGTTGTCAATGCAATCCAGGTTGGCGGGTACGACCCGTGTACCATCATTGACTTTGAGATCCCGAAAAAGTACGGCCTGCGCCAGACGATCGCCGATACGCTTGGGATCGGCGGCATTATGCGCGCCCTGCGCACGATTCCTGTCCTGCGCGATTTTGCGGAGGATATGGAGGCCGTGTGCCCGGACGCATGGTTTTTGAACTATACGAACCCGATGGCAATGCTTTCCGGCTATATGCAGCGGTATACGAACGTAAAGACAGTCGGCCTGTGCCACAGCGTGCAGGTCTGCTCCGAAGGCCTGCTCAAAAAGCTGGATATGTTGCCGGAGGATGGGTTTATCGACAAAATTGCGGGCATCAACCACATGGGATGGCTGCTGGAGATCACGGATATGCAGGGCAACGACCTGTATCCGGAAATCCGCGCCCGCGCAGCCAAGATGAACGAAACGCAGAAGCACGACGACATGGTGCGGTTTGACTATATCAAACGGTTGGGCTATTACTGCACCGAGTCGAGCGAGCATAATGCGGAATATAACCCGTTTTATATCAAGCCGGCATATCCGGAGCTGATCGACCGCTACAATATCCCGCTCGACGAGTACCCGCGCCGCTGCATCAACCAGATTGCGGACTGGAACAAGCACAAGGAAGAGCTGTGGAACGGCGGCAGCATCGAGCATACGAGAAGCAAAGAGTATGCGTCCCACATCATGGAGGCCATGGTTACCAATAAGCCGTACAAGATCGGCGGGAATGTGCTTAACAACGGCCTGATCACGAACCTGCCGCAGAAGGCATGCGTGGAGGTTCCGTGCCTGGTGGACGGGAGCGGCGTGTCGCCGGCCTATATCGGGGAGCTGCCCTTGCAGCTTGCCGCTATGAACAGCACGAACATCAACCCGCAGCTCCTGACGATTGAGGCGGCAGTGACGAAAAAGCGCGAAACGGTGTACCAGGCGGCCATGCTCGACCCGCATACCGGCGCGCAGCTTTCCATCGACGACATTGTCGCCATGTGCGACGAGCTGATTGAGGCGCATGCGGCGGCGGGATTCCCGGTTTTATAAGCCAAAAAGGAAAAAGCACAAAACCAAAACGGTTTTGTGCTTTTTTGCGCTTTCTTATGCTGATGCTTTTAAAACGTGTTTAAAAGGAAATACAGCGGTTAGCGCAGCTGTGAATTCACGCTTTTTTCGGCGATTTCGATTGCCTTCGTAACCATATTACCGCAGTCGCGCGAGCTTACGTCGCCCCAACCATTTTTGGAAACGATATCATATACGCCAAGCTCTCTTGCGATTTCCGCCTTCAGGTTCTCCGACATCTTCGATCTTGATCTGCTCATTTTCTGTTTCTTTAACCTCCGATAATGAAAAGCGTTTACCTCTGCACAAGTTTTGATTTCCTTGTGCAGCTTTAGTATGTGCAGATCAAGACGCGATATTTTACAATATTTCTGCTAAAAAATCAAAAATTTTTAACTTTCAAGCCACACAAGCGGGTCGACCGCAGTCCCGTCCTCTATCACTTCAAAGTGCAGGTGCCCGACCTCGCCTGTTTCATAGATCGCCGTGTCGCCGACCGCGCTGATGGCCGCGCCGCGCGTCACACTCTGCCCCTTCTGGACGAGGCTCGCGTTTGACAGGTTGGAGTATACGCTTTTTAAGCCATTTTGATGGTCGATCACGATGGTGATTCCCATAAAGTCGTCCGTGTAAACGTCTTCAATGATACCGTCAGCGGCGGCAAGCACGTCGGTTCCAATTTGTGCTTTAATGTCGATTCCCTGGTGGGAACGCCAGTCGCCGAGCGTTTTGGAATAGATAAGCGTTTCAATAGCATGCGGCGTGATGACCTCGCCGTTTACTGGATAGGTCAGCGTTGTCTTTTCACTGGACGTATAGTCGACGTCCGCGTCCGCATTTGCCTCACTGGTGTCAGGCGTAGGGGAGGGCGCGGGCTCTGCTTCTTGCTCCGGTACAGGCGTAGCCGCGCTCGTCTTGTCCATTTCCGGCGCAGGCGTTGCGTCCGGCTTTTGCGTTTCGCCGGTGGTTTTGTCCTGCCCTTCCTGCATGCCCTTTGTCAAATCAGGCAGCGGCGTCGATGTCGGCGCGGGCGTAGCCGCGCTTTCCTGCCGGGGCTTTGCCGGCGCCTGTGAACGCTGGAGCGAGTCGGCGACAAAGTACGTTGCGCTAACGGCCATAATGCAGCAGAGCAGCACTATGTAGAACCGTTTTTCCTTTACCCAGTTTTTAAATTTTTTTCCCTTTGATTCCGCAAAGCGGCGTTGCTGTCTTCTTTTCATACCCTTCATCCTTTCTTGATAGCCGTGGCATTTGGGCGTAAGCGCCCGTTTTCTAACCGTATTTTTTCCAGATTGTGCCGCGCTATACATGCAATTGGGAAAAATTTTTCAACTATTACAAACAAATGTTTGCAATTTGTAAAGAAAGGTGGTATACTAATAACCGAACATAGATACGCTTATAGAGAAAGGCTTGTGCTTGCCATGGAACTGATCGAAAAGCTTTCCATCCTTGGTGCTGCGGCAAAATACGACGCGGCGTGTACGTCGAGCGGGGTGAAGCGCCGCAGCAAACGGGACGGTGGAATCGGCAATGCCGTGTCGTGCGGGATTTGCCACAGCTTTGCGTCTGATGGGCGCTGTATCTCGCTTTTAAAAGTACTTTTAACAAATTATTGCATTTACGACTGCAAATACTGTATCAACCGCTGCTCAAACGATGTGCCGCGCGCCGCGTTTACACCGGAGGAGATCGCCGACCTGACGATCAATTTTTACGTGCGCAATTATATTGAGGGGCTGTTTTTAAGCTCCGCCGTTGTGAAGAACCCCGATTATACGATGGAGCTTTTGTGCCGCGCGCTGGAGATTTTGCGTTATCGCTATCGGTTCAACGGCTATATCCATGCAAAGACGATCCCGGGCGCGTCGCCGCAGCTCATTGAAAAACTCGGCCATTTGGCCGACAGAATCAGCGTCAACATTGAGCTGCCGTCGCAGAAGTCGCTTAACCTGCTTGCGCCGCAAAAGAGCAAGGACGCGATCTTGCGCCCGATGGGGCAGATCAGTTCTTCCATTGCGCAAAACAGGCAGGAGCTTGCCCTCTACCGCCATGCCACGCAGTTCGCCCCGGCGGGACAGAGCACGCAGATGATTATTGGCGCATCGCAGGAAAGCGACTATCAGATCTTGTCGTTGACTGCCGGCCTGTATAAAAAGTATGGGCTCAAACGCGTTTTCTTTTCCGCCTATGTGCCGGTGGGGACGGACCCGAACCTGCCCGTGGTGGATAAGCCGCCGCTCTTGCGGGAGCATAGGCTCTATCAGGCGGACTGGCTCCTGCGGTTTTATGGGTTTGACGCGGAGGAAATTCTGAATGAAAAAAGCCCGAACTTCGACCCGCTTTTGGACCCGAAGTGCAACTGGGCGATGAAAAACCTGCACCTGTTCCCGGTCGACGTCAACCGTGCCCCGTATGAGATGCTTTTGCGCGTGCCGGGCATCGGCGTAAAAAGTGCGCAGAGAATCCGCACCGCGCGCCGCGTCCGGAGTTTGGATTTTGCGGGATTGAAGCGGATTGGCGTTGTCCTGCGCCGGGCGCGGTTTTTTATCACCGTTAACGGCAAGTATATGGATGATTTGAAGGTCAGCGAAAGCTTTATCCTGCAAAACCTGCTCAGCGACGCAAAAAATAATATTCCCATTGAAGCGGAGAACCAGCGCCAGCTCTCGCTCTTTGACGAGAAGCCGGCGCTGGACGTGAAGAGCGATGTGTGCGCATTTTTGACAGAGGGCAGCGCGGAAAAGAAGGAGGCACAGCCATGCAGGACGGCAGTTTGATTTACGTATATGACGGGAGTTTTGAAGGGCTTTTGTCAGCGGTGCATACGGCGTATTACAGCCGCGAGGACCCGGAGCAGATCGTGGACGCGGGCGGCTGCCAGCAGGCGCTTTTCTGCCGCGTGCGTGAGGTCGAAACTGACCGCGCCAAATACGAGGCCGTGTACCGCTCGATTCCGAAAAAAATCTCCCCAAACGCACTCTTCAATGTGCGGCGCGTGTACCTTTCCGACGACGCAGAGCGCGGGACGCTCGTTTTCAACTATCTAAAGCTGGGGTTCCATTTGGGCGCGCGCGTCGATATGGATATGCAGAATAGGTGGGTGGCGCGCGTCCACCGCACGGCGCAGCGTGTCTCGAACGAGGCATGCCGTATGCGGGAGTTTGTCCGCTTTTCCCAGATGGAAAACGGCGTCCTGTTTTCCAAAATCGAGCCGGACAACAATGTGCTGGAGATGATTTGCCCCTATTTTGCCGACCGGCTCTCCGCACTCCCATGGGTCATTGCGGACGCGCGGCACGGCCTTGCTGCTGTCTATGACACGAAACGGTGGGAGATATTGCCCTACGATACGGCGAACATCGTCGCCTATTCGCCGGAGGAAGAGGCGTACCAGAAGCTTTGGAAACGGTTTTATAATATTATTGGAATTGAAAGCCGAAAAAACGACAGGCAGAGGCGGCAGTGCATGCCGAAAAAATACTGGAAGAACATGACCGAGTTTCGGATATAAAGAAACGCCACATCAGTGGCGTTTTTTTAATTTTCATCAAACCAATATGTGAATGTCTCCTCGCCGCCGTTTACAAAGACTTCCACCGTCTTTGTGTCGCGTAGAACATGCAGGGAGCTGATTTCCTTTGCATTACTCCTCAGCTCACCCTCCGCCGTGTGCAATACAGCGCCGGAATCATCTACGGTTACGAGCGGGTCGGACCCGGTCAGGTACGGGCGCGCGGATGCAACTGGAAAGCTTATCAGCTTACCATCCCTGACATGCAGCTCGCGCGGGATGGAGAATGCGCCGACATAGCCCTGCGGCGCAGGCCGCTCGGAGAAGTGGTGCATCCATCCGATTTGGATCCGCTCCCCGTCCGGGCCGGTGAAGCTCTGCGGCGCATAGAAGTGCGGCCCATGCTCCGGGCGGTAGATACGCTCCGGCACAAAAGTTTTGCCATCGAAGCTTCCAATTGCCGCACCGACGCAGGGGGAGGGGTTCAGACGGATGGAGTAAATCAATACATACTTGCCGTCCAGCTCAAAAAAGTCGGGACACTCGATGACGCGGCAGTCGTTGTGTTCCTCAAACAGCACGCCCGCATAGTCCCAATGGAACAGATCCTTCGAGGTGTAGAACACGACCTTGCCGACGCCGTCCTTCCCAGTGCCGACTACCATGTAATACGTGCCGCCGATTTTCGTCACCTTCGGGTCGCGGAAATCGACGCTTCCCTCTGCAGGCGGGCGGTCGATGATGGGATTCCCCTCATATTTGGTGAAGGTCATGCCGTCGTCGCTGTAGGCCACGCATTGCGTCTGCTCCATCGCATTTGATACTGCGGTGTAAAACAAGTACAGCCGCCCGTCCCTGATGACGGCACTGCCGGAAAAGCAGCCACCCTTGTCCTCGTATGGCATGTCGGGATAAAGCGCGATGGGCAGTTCCTCCCAATGGAGCAAATCGTCGCTCACCGCGTGGCCCCAGTGCATTTTCCCCCATGAAGTATCGTACGGGTTGTGTTGGAAAAAGGCGTGGTATTTCCCTTTAAAGTACACCAACCCGTTTGGGTCATTGCTCCAGCCCTGTTTCGGTTCAAAATGGTAGCTGAGCCTCGGCATAGATGCCGCCTCCTTCTATATGGTTATTTACAGCCCCAACAGGCGGTATGCGTTTTTATAAAAGATTTTTTCCTTTTCCTCCTCCGTGAGCGGGAGCGTCTGGAACCGCTTATACTCCAGCTCGTAGTCGGAAAGGGGATAGTCCGTGCCGAACAGGATTTTGTCCACGCCGTGCTGACGCACGATATACATGAATTTCTCCGGCGCAAGCTCGTGGAGCGTGCTCGACGTATCAAAATACAAATTTTTTCCAACCAGATATTCGATCGACTCGTCCCAC
This sequence comes from Candidatus Aphodoplasma excrementigallinarum, assembly GCA_018713805.1. Taxonomy (GTDB): domain Bacteria; phylum Bacillota; class Clostridia; order UBA1381; family UMGS1253; genus Aphodoplasma; species Aphodoplasma excrementigallinarum. Next base: position 13,271 of record DVOF01000044.1, read on the forward strand.
ATAAACACCCCGCCGAGGTGCGCGCCGATTGCAATCATTTCCGGGTACTGCTCAAGCAGCCATGCAAGCCGTTTCGGGCTTGTCCGGTCGTACGTTCGGTCGCCCATATGGAACAAAATCGGCAGCCCAAGCTTGACGATCTCTTCATAAATCGGGAGCATTTCTTTTGCGTCGAGGTCAAAGCCCTGGAAATCCGCATGGAGCTTGATCCCGCGCAGTCCAAGCGATTTGACGCGGCGCAGCTCCTCTTTGTAATTTGCATACCCGGGATGGATTGTCCCGAACGCGACCAACCGCTCCGGGTATTGCTCTGCAAGCGAGGCGAGGTAGTTGTTTACATTTTCGACCTGCTCCGGCTTTGTCGCCGTGGATAATATGACAAGCTTATCGATGTTTGCCGCCTCCGCCTTTTGGAGCAGCGTGTCGAAATGTCCTTTGGAAACGAGCGGCATATGGTAATATGTTTCCAGGTTCTGCGCCGCCTTCTCCGCGATTTTGTCCGGGAACGCATGCGCGTGGAAATCAACGGTTTTATAACCAAATATAGATTTTTTTTCTTCTGCCATGGGTCATCACTCCTTAAAACGAAACCTAAACAAATTCCGACAGGATGGCGTTGCTGACGGCAAAGCCCTTTTGCGTAAAGCAAACCCTGTCCTTTTCTATCTGAAAAAATCCGCCGTTTGCAAACTTATGGATTGTGTTTTCGTACTTCTTTTCAAACCGGAACCCAAACCGCGCGGCAAACTCGTCGAGTACAATCCCACGTGTCAGGCGCAGCGCCATGATGATGTACTCGCTGATCTGGTCTTGCTTTGTCAGCTCAGTTTTTTCTTTGCACGCGCTCCCGCGTTCGCTCATCAACCGGATGTAATCTCCTATATCTGAAACATTCTCATACCGCGTTGCGCCGTCATAGCCATGCGCCGCCGCGCCGATTCCGAGATAGGGCTGGCAGAGCCAATATTTCAGGTTGTGGCGGCACGCAAAGCCCGGCATGGCGAAGTTGGAGATTTCATACTGTGCATAGCCGTGTGCTTCCAGAAACGCCACCGCGTCGTCGCATAGCGCGCGTTCCAAATCCTCGTCCGGAAGCGGGAGCGTCCCCGCCTGCTGCTGTGTATAAAACGGCGTACCCGGCTCGACGATCAGGCTGTAGGCGCTGATATGCGTCGGTGAGAGCGCTGCCGCCCGCGTCAGCGTGTCGCGCAGGCTCTCGCGCGTTTGATAGGGCACGGCGAGCATCAGGTCGAGGTTCAGGTTGGAAAAGCCGGCCGCATGCACCAGTTCTGCCGCTTGGACGGCTTCCTGGGCGCTGTGTATCCTGCCAAGCGCGCGCAGTTCTCGCTCCTGCAAAGACTGCACACCGAGGCTGACCCGGTTTATGCCGCAATCGCGGTAAATGCGGAGCTTTTCGGCTGTGAGCGTCCCCGGATTCGCCTCCATGGTAATCTCTGCGCCGGGCAGGACCGTCATATTCTCGTTGATACTGTCAAACAGGGCAGCAATCAGCCGCGCATCGACACAGCTCGGCGTCCCGCCGCCTAAAAATATGCTGTCAAGCTGCTTGCCTTTACAGCTTTTGAGTTCCTGTTTCAGTGCGGCAAAGTAGGCGCGCTGCTGCTCCTCGGGCGCACAGGCAGAAACAAAGTCGCAGTACGCGCACTTTTTGATACAAAACGGAATATGGATGTACAGCCCATATGTCATAGCGCAGCCCTTCTTATTCGTCCAGCTTCAGCACGGACATGAACGCCTCCTGCGGCACCTCGACGCTTCCGACCTGGCGCATCCGCTTTTTGCCCTCTTTTTGCTTTTCAAGCAGCTTCTTTTTCCGCGTAATGTCGCCGCCGTAGCACTTTGCCAACACGTCCTTGCGCATGGCCTTTACCGTTTCGCGCGCGATGATCTTGCCGCCGATTGCCGCCTGAATCGGCACCTCAAACAACTGGCGCGGGATCGCTTCCTTGAGCTTTTCGGCGATCCGCCTGCCGCGCGCGTACGCCTTGTCGCGGTGGACGATAAACGACAGCGCGTCCACGATTTCCCCGTTTAAGAGCATATCGAGCTTCACAAGGTCGGATTTCTGGTAGCCAATCAGCTCGTAGTCAAACGACGCATAGCCGCGCGTACGCGACTTGAGCGCGTCGAAAAAGTCGTAAATGATTTCGTTGAGCGGCAGGATATAGTGGAGCGACACCCGGTCCGCGTCAATATATTTCATGTCTTTATACGTGCCGCGCCGGTCCTGGCACAGCTCCATGATACTGCCGACATAGTCCTTCGGCACCATGATATCAGCCGATACGATTGGTTCTTCCATATAGTCGATCTCGCCCGCGGGCGGGAGGTTCGTCGGGTTGTCGATGTTGAGCGTTTCGCCGTTTGTTTTGATGACCTTGTAGACAACGCTCGGCGCAGTCGTCACGAGGTCGAGGTTGTATTCGCGTTCAAGCCGTTCCTGTATGATTTCCATGTGCAGAAGGCCCAAAAAGCCGCACCGGAAGCCGAAGCCGAGCGCGACCGACGTTTCCGGCTCAAAAATCAGCGACGCATCGTTGAGCTGCAATTTTAACAGCGCGTCGTTTAAGTCGTTATACTTTGCGCCGTCGGCGGGGTAAATGCCGCAGAACACCATGGGCTGTACCTCGCGGTAGCCGGTGAGCGGCTCCTTTGCGGGGTTGTCCGTCGTTGTGACGGTGTCGCCCACGCGTGCGTCCTTGACGGATTTGATGCTTGCGGCGATATAGCCGACCTCGCCGGCCGACAGCTTGTCCGCGCTCTGCATCCCGACGGACTTGAGATAGCCCACGTCCACGACCTCATACTTCGCACCCGTCGCCATCATGTGGATTGTCTGCCCCGGCCTTACGCTGCCTTCCTTGATACGGACATAAATGATTACGCCGCGGTAGGTGTCGTAGTAGGAGTCGAAAATCAGCGCGCGCAGCGGCGCATTCTCGTCGCCGTTTGGCGGGGGGATCTGCTTTACGATCGCTTCCAGCACGTCGCCAATGTTGATATTGTTTTTTGCCGAAACGAGCGGGGCTTCACTTGCGTCGATCCCGATAATGTCCTCGATTTCTTCCTTTACAACGTCCGGGCGCGCGGACGGCAGGTCGATCTTATTGATGACCGGTACGATTTCCAAATCGTGTTCCAGCGCGAGATATGTGTTGGCGAGCGTCTGCGCCTCAATCCCCTGCGACGCATCGACAACGAGGATTGCGCCCTCGCACGCCGCAAGACTGCGCGATACCTCATAGTTAAAGTCGACGTGCCCAGGCGTGTCGATCAGGTTCAGGATATATTCCTTCCCGTCGTTTGCCTTATAATTGAGCCGGACGGCGCGCGCCTTGATGGTAATGCCGCGCTCGCGCTCCAAATCCATATTGTCTAAAAGCTGGTCCTCCATATCGCGCGCCTCGACCTCGCCCGTGTTTTCCAGCAGACGGTCGGCAAGCGTCGACTTGCCGTGGTCGATGTGGGCAATGATTGAAAAATTCCGAATCTGTTCCTGCATAGCCGTTTCCTTTCCTGAAATAACATAGCGGCGCATCATATATGCAGCCGTTTTCAAAACATGATTTATTATTATATCACAGTTATCAAAATATGTCAGCAGATTTTTTTCAAAAATACGATGGAACCGGACGGCGGAAGGTTCCGGTTTTCTGCTGTTTTTGTTTTATATGCAGAACCGTATGAAAAAGGAAGAACTGGAAATGCTATCTGTCAGGAATGTCTGAAAAAAGAATGGATACAAAAGGATGGATGGCATGTTAGCAAAACTACTGGTTTTGGCTGTTCTGGCGGCGGCATTTATACAGCTTTGGCTGCTGGCGGCGCGGCGGGTCACAACGGCGCGCGTCCGGATCGAGAAGGTGGAGAAGACCTTTCTGCCGGAGGATAAACTGGCGCAGTATGCGCAGGATTTGGCGGATTCCATGACGCTGGAAAAACAGGGCGGGCACAGCGGCCTGAAGGCTAAGCTTGCGTCCCACTTTGCCTATATCACCTCCGTATACCGCCAGCTGAACCTGCGCGCTGCGGAAGGAAAAACGCTGCCTGCGGCCGCAGAGTGGATTCTCGACAACTATTATATCGTAGAAAAAGAAGTCGCAAAAATCGAAGAGTCTTTGTCACCGGACGTTTTGGAGCGGATATCGGTCGTGACGGAGGGGGAGCAGAAGGGGAACGCAGTCTCCTATGCGCTGGCAAAGGAATTTGTGGCGCACCGCGCCGCAAAGATCGACGTTTCGTCGCTACGTGCATTTTTGGGAGAATATACGCGCCATGTCAGCCTGAGCAGCGACGAGATATGGCTCTTTTTTGACATGCTCAAGCTCGCCCTGATCGAAAATATCGCCTATCTGTGTAAGCGTATCCGTTTTTGTATCAAAGAATACGACTATGCCGGCAAATATGCCGCCTACGTCCTGACGAAGAAAGGCGACATGGCGCAGATGCGCCAGAAGGTGCTGCGCTATTTTGCGCGCGGACGTGTCAGCAGGACGTTTGTGTCGGCGTTTCTGGAACGGATGAAACGGGAAGGACAGACGGGAACAGCCGTCGTGCAGCTTGTAAATGAATCGCTTCGCCGCCGCGGGATGGACGGACGCCAGATCATTCTCGACGAACAGGCGGTGCAGGCGCAGTACCAGACCGGGATGGGCGGCTGTATCCGAACCATTGTCGCGCTTGGGGACATGGACCTTGCCGCGCTCTATGACGAAGTGAGCGGTACGGTGCGCCAGCTCAGCGCCGACCCGGCGGGGATCTATGAACGGATGGACGCTGATTCGCAGCGGCTGTACCAGATGGAGGTGCGCGCCCTGTCGAAACAGACGGGCGCGGCGGAGGGCGTCGTAGCGGAGGAGGCGCGGCAGCTGGCGGAGCGGGGAGAAACGGAAGCTGCGCGCCACATCGGCTATTATCTGCTTGCGCGCGGGCGGGAACAGCTGCTTGCGCGGCTCGGTGGGAAAGAGAAAGCGCACCGCAGCCGCTTCCGTGGATTGGTATACTTTTGTGGGATATGGTTTGGCGCGCTGGCGGTCGGAATATTGTTTTTCCTGTGCCTGCTCCCGGCCGGAGCGCCGGTAGCCATCGTGATGGGGGTGCTTGCGTTTTTGCTTGCGACCCAGCCGGCGGCGGAGATTGCAAACGGCATTGCGGCGCGGCTCATCAAGCCGAAGCCGCTTCCGAAGCTATCGTTCCCGGACGGCCTCCCGCAGTCTGCCCGGACGCTGGTTGTTACGACCACCCTGCTCTACGATAAACCGGGGATTGACGCGCTGGCAGACCAGATGGAGGATTTTTATTTACTCAACCGGGAGGACAACTTGTACTTTGCCCTGCTGGCAGACTATAAGGACAGCGCGGAAAAAATTGTGGAACAGGAGCTGCAAGGCCATGCACGCCAGGTCGTGGAGCGGCTCAACCAGAAATATGCGGATGGGGAGAAGAAGTTTTTCTTCCTGTTGCGTGGACAGGTATACAGTAAAAGCGAGGGGAGATGGATGGGCGCGGAGCGGAAGCGCGGCGCGCTTTGCGCCCTTGTCCGCCTGCTCAAAACCGGCGCGCACGGCGATTTTATCGCGCCGGATGATGCCCTGCACGAGCTGGGGATCAAATATGTAATCACGCTGGACGCCGACACGAGGCTTCACCACGGGACGGCGGCGCGCATGGTCGGCGCGATGGCGCATCCGGTAAATGCGCCGGCCGTAGACCCAAAGCGCAGGGTCGTAACCGAAGGGTACGCAATCATGCAGCCAAAGGTGGGAATCGACATTGAAAGTGCGGGAAAGACGTTCTACACCAAAGTTTACGCCGCATACGGCGGCATTGACGCCTATAGCGGCGCGGCGAGCGACGTATACCAGGATTTGTTCGGCGAAGCCATTTTTGTTGGGAAGGGAATATTTGACGTAGACGTCTTTGACGAGGTGCTTACCGCGCGCCTGCCGGAGGAGCGGATTTTGAGTCACGACCTCCTGGAAGGCTCGTATTTGCGCTGTGGGCTTTTGTCCGATACGGAAGTCAGCGACTCCTACCCGCCCAAATACCTGTCGCACATGAGTCGCCTGCACCGCTGGACGCGCGGCGATTGGCAGCTTTTGGCGTGGCTCGGCGGGCGCGTGCCGACGAAAGACGGGACGGAGCTAAACCCGCTGGGAAAACTGTCCAAATATAAGATTTTTGACAATCTACGGCGGAGTATGCTGCCGGTGATTCGCCTTCTTTTGCTTCTTGCCGCGATGTTTCTGCCCATGCCGTACGCTTATCCGGCGGTTGGAGCTGTGCTTTTGCTCGGCGCGTACCCGCTGCTCCACGAGCTGTGGAGCGCGGCTGCGTCCCGGCTGCGCTATCACATCAGCCCGAAGTTCCACGCAAGGATACTCTATGGGGCAAAGCGCGCCGTGATCGAATATCTGCTCGGAATTACCATGCTTGCCTACGAGGCGTGCCAAATGGCGGACGCGGCCGTAAGGACGCTGTGGCGGCTGGCCGTGTCGAAAAAGCATATGCTCTCCTGGGTCACGGCGCAGGATGCGGAGAAACGGGACAAAACGACGGCGGCATACCATTATCAAAAGATGTGGGCCAGCCCGGCGATTGGTATTTTGCTTATCTTGGCGGCTCTGCTGCGCGGCGGTAACGCCGTGCCGCTGTTTCTGCTGTTTGGCCTGTGGTGGATTGCCGCGCCGTGGTTTGCCTGCTGTATCAGCCGTCCGGCGTATTATAAAGAAAACGCGCTCAAAGAAGAAAACCGCGCGCTGTTTTCGCTCCTGGCCCGGCAGATGTGGGGCTACTTTGAGGAGTTTTCCACAGCGGAGCACAACTACCTTGTCCCTGACAACGTCCAGATGGAGCCGGAGCAGAAGGCCGCTGCACGCACATCGCCGACGAATATCGGCCTGCTGCTCGCGGCCACGCTCTGCGCGCGCGACTTTGGATACATCAGCACGGAGGGGATGGTGCGGCGGATTGGGAGGACGCTGGACACGATCGACAAGCTCAAAAAGTGGCAGGGTCACCTGCTCAACTGGTATAATACCAAGACGCTCGAAACGATGGCGCCGGAATACGTGTCCACGGTGGACAACGGGAACTACATTGCCGACCTGATTTTGGTGCGGCAGGGCATTTTGGAGTATGCAAACCAGCCAAACGTAACAAAAAAGCATTTAGAGGCGCTTTTGTGTACGGCGCAGCTCGCCCGGGGAGAAAACCCGCGCCTTATGCTCGACACGGAACCGCTTACGGCCCTGCTCCATCAAGAGCCGCTGCGTGCGCAGGACTGCATAGACGGGATAGACGCGCTGTTGCAGCAGCGGAAGGAAACTGCCTCCGGCTGGACAAAGCGGTTCTGGCAGATGGCGGAGGAGCTGAAGACGGCGTTTTCTGAGCAGGGGAAAAATTATAACGCAGAGATTGGCGCGCTTGCGGCGCGCATTCAAAAAATTGTGGATACGACGAGCTTTCTGCCGCTTTATGACAAGGAAAAGAAACTGTTTACCATCGGGTACGACGTTGCCCAGGAAAAGAAAAACAATTCCTATTACGACCTGCTGATGTCCGAGGCGCGGCAGACGAGCTTTATCGCCGTATCGCGCGGCGAAGTCGGGCGCGAGCACTGGTTCCGGCTCGGCAGGAGCATGGCGGCGGCCGACCTGCACACCGGGCTGCTGTCCTGGACGGGGACGATGTTCGAGTATTTCATGCCGCTGTTGCTGATAAAGAGCTTCCGCAATACCATTTTTTCGGAGAGCTATAACTTTGCGCTGCGCGAGCAGATGAAGTATGCGCTGAGGTTCGCACCGGTATACGGCATTTCGGAGTCGGGGTACTACAGCTTTGACGCAGATTTGAACTATATGTATAAGGCGTTCGGCGTACCGGCGCTTGGATTAAAGCGCGGGCTGGCAAACGAACGCGTCATTGCGCCGTACGCCTCTGTGATGTCGGCTATGCTCGCGCCGAACACGGCGGCGGAGAACATGAAGCGGCTCATCGGCCTCGGCGCATACGGGACGTACGGATTCTATGAAGCGCTCGACTTTACGAAGCGCAGGCTCATGGCGGGCGAGGACTATGCCGTCGTTAAGAGCTTTATGGTGCACCACGTCGGCATGAGTTTTTTGGCGTTAGACAACGTGTTTTTCAAAAATTTGTTACAGCACCGGTTCTTGAAGGAGCCGTTTCTCCGCGCAGGCGCATACCTGCTCGGCGAAAAAATCCCGCTCACACCGCCCGTGAGCCGCGCGGCAAAATACGAGGAGCGGCCGAAGCGGCACAGAAAGGCGGAGCCGGCGCAGAAGAAAGCCGCCCCCTGCGAGCGGACATTTGGGATTACGGAGGGAGAAGGTATGCCACAGGCGCACATTTTATCAAACAAAAGCTATATGATGTACCTCGACCGCGAGGGATACGGATATGCCAAACTGGGCGAGCTTTATATCAATCGGTTCAGCGGCTACGAGGACGGAAACCGGGGCGGCTTCTTCGTGTTTGTGACGGACGACGACTCCGGTGCGACGGTGCCGGCGACGTTCCTGCGCGGTATGGCGGAGCCGCAGAGCGGATCAGTGACGTTCTTAAATGATAAAGCAATTTACACCCGTTGCGACGACGGGCTCGACACTAAAACGCAGATTACCGTCTGCCCGGACTGCAACGCACAGATTCACGACATTACACTTACTAACCATGAAGCGCGTGAGCGGCGGTTTACGCTGACGTTTTATACAGAAGCCATTATTACAAAAAAGCAAGACGACGAGGCGCACCGGGCGTTTTCCGGGCTGTTTGTCAGCACACAGTTCGACGAAGCGGAAACCATGCTGTTTGCGACGCGGCGGAAACGCTTCCCGCAGCAGCCGGACATCTGGGCATGCCTGAGCGTGACGGGAGAGTCGCTCTGCGGCGCGGTAAGCTATGAAACCGACCGGGAAAAGTTTTTGGGGCGCAATAATACGCTGCCCTCTGCGCGCGCGCTTAACAATGCGCTCCCGCTTACAAACAGCGTAGGCGCGGTGCTCGACCCGGCGCTTGCCATGCGTATCCACGTCCAGGTCGGCGCTATGCAAAGTACGTCCGTCAGCTTTTTGCTTTCTGCTGCGGAAACGAAGGACGAAGCGCAGAAAATCTGCGCCGGTCTGAAGAGCCGGCAGGCCGTGGAGGAAGCGTTTATCCGCTCGCAGGCCTATTCGTCGCTGCTTTTGCGGTATTTGGACCTAAAGCCCGGCGAGGAGGAACGCATGCTCGCCTACCTGCCCCGCATTGCGGAAGGGAAAGGGAAAAAAGACCGCTTCCAGGAGCAGATTCGGGAAAACGAGCTGCCGAAAAGCGGCCTGTGGCGCTTTGGCATCTCCGGCGATATCCCGTTTTTATTGGCTGAAATCAAAAACGAGGATATGCTGCCGCGCGCAGGATGGGCCGGCAAGCTCTATCATTACTATAATGAAAAGGGCTTCCCGCTCGACGTCGTCCTGCTCTGCGAAGGGGAGCATGGGTACGGCGGCGGGCTGGCACAGGAGGCGCGCGAGCGGACGGAGCAGTACGGCACGGGCCACGCCGGGGCTGGACGCATTTTTGTGCTGGAAGGCGCAAGTATCAGCGGCGCGGAGCGGAAGCTGCTCTATACGTGGTGTGCGGGCGTGTTGGGCGACACCGGTAGCGGGCTGGACGAACAGTTTACCCCGGCGGGGAGAAATATCACGTATTCCATACCAGCTCCGAAGCCGAGCCAGCCCCTTGCCCGGGATGAGCTCTTGTATTTTAACGGTTACGGCGGCTTCGACCCGGCGGGGCAGGCGTATGTGATTTTCCTCAAAGGAGGGGAGAGCACGCCCATGCCGTGGAGCAACATCCTGGCAAACGAGCAGTTTGGCACGATTGTGACGGAATCCGGCGGCGGCTTTACCTACAGCCGCAACAGCGCGCTTAACAAGCTGACGCCATGGTCGAACGACGCGGTCGGCGACCCGGCGTTTGAGCGGATTTTGATACGTGACACGCAGTCGGGCTATGTCTTTTCCCCGACGCGCGCGCCGTATAATCAAAATAAAGACTATATGGTGCGGCACGGAATCGGCTACAGCCGGTTTTACCACAACGAAAATGCCGTAAATACCGAACTGTGCGTGTTTGTCCCACCGGACGCGCCGGTCAAGGTGTCATGGCTTACCGTGACGAACACAGACGGCGCAGCGCGTGAGCTGGCGTTTACGTATCTGCTGTACCCGGTGCTGGGACAAAAGGCGGAGGATGCGCGCTTCGTCGTGACACGCTTCTCTGACGGCGTTTTATATGCGGAAAACGTATGCAACGCAGAGTTTGCTGGGCTGACGGCGTTTGCAGCATGCTCGGAGCCGGTCAGCTCCTATACGTCGGACGCGGAGGGCTTTTGTGTACAGTCAAAGGGCGTCCCGCTCTCTGTTCTGCGCGACGATTTAAACAATAAAACGGAGGCGGGCGCGCCGCCCGTGATAGCCTTGCAGGTCAAACTCCGCCTAATGGCGGGGGAATCGAAACAGCTTGCCTTTGTGCTCGGGCAGGCGCCACGCGATGAAGCACGGCAGACCGCACAGGCGTATACCGATCTAAAGCGGATTGCGGACAGCTTTGACAAAACGCTGCATTACTGGCAGGAGTTGACCGGCGGCATCCGGGTGAAAACGCCTGACCAATCCATGGATTTGCTGTTAAACGGCAGGCTGCTCTATCAGACGGTTGCGTGCCGGCTGTTCGCCAGAAGCGCGTTTTACCAGTGCGGCGGCGCGTATGGGTACCGCGACCAATTGCAGGACGTACTCGCATTATTACCACACAGCCCGCAGCGTGCAAAACAGCAAATCTTGCTCCATGCTGCGCACCAGTTCGAGGAGGGCGACGTGCTGCATTGGTGGCACAGCGTAGAAAACGGCAATGACCGCGGTATCCGCACGCGCTTTTCCGACGATTTGCTGTGGCTTGCGTATGTGACGCTGGAGTATATGCTCGTCACGGGCGACGAGACGATACTGGCCGAGCAGGCGCCGTTTGTGACGGGTGCGCCGCTCCAAGACGGGGTAGATGAGCTGTATTATGAGGTGGGCACTACGGAGAAGACGGCCGATTTATACACGCATATGCTGCTCGCTATCCGCCGCGCCCTCCAGTTTGGCGAGCACGGACTACTACTGATGGGGAGCGGCGACTGGAACGACGGCATGAGCAGCGTCGGGAACGGCGGCAAGGGGGAGAGCGTCTGGCTTTCCTGGTTCATGTGCGACATTTTGGAGAAAATGGCTCCTGTCTGCGTGCGCCGCGGCGACGAAAAAGAGGCGAAAAGCCTGTCTGTGACGCGGGACGACCTTGCCGCTGCGATAGAAAAATCCGCCTGGGACGGGAAGTGGTATTTGCGCGCATATTTCGACGACGGGAGCCCGCTCGGGTCGCACAAAAGCGAAGAGTGCAAGATCGACGCGATTGCGCAGGCTTGGTCGGTCATCTCGCGCGCGGGCGCGCCCGACCGGGCGGCGCAGGCGATGGAGTCGGTCAGGACGCACCTTGTGTCCAAAGAAAACGGCCTGATCGCGCTGCTTACGCCCGCTTTCCAGCACAGCGACCCTTCGCCGGGCTATATCCAGAGTTATGTCGCGGGCGTGCGGGAGAACGGGGGACAGTATACCCATGCGGCGGTATGGGTCGTTATGGCGGCGGCATTGCTCGGGGATGGAAATTTGGCGTGGCAGTATTTTAATTTGATCAACCCGGTCAACCACACACAGTCCGCCATGGAGGCCGCGCGTTATAAAAACGAGCCGTACGCCGTTTCGGCGGACGTGTATACCAACCCGGCCCATATGGGGCGCGCGGGCTGGAGCTTTTATACCGGCGCGGCGGCATGGTATTACAAGGTCGGGACGGAGGAAATTCTCGGGCTAAAAAAGCGCGGAGCCCGGCTCTATATTGTGCCGTGCGTGCCGGAGGAATGGGACGGCTACAAGGTGGAATACCGCTATGGGGGCTCCCTCTACCGCATCCATATTCAGCGCGACCGGGAGCTGGAGAAGGGGACAAGCCGCGTACAGGCGGCAAAGGAAGCGTATATTGCCCTGGAGGATAGCAAAGGAAACGTTGATATGACAGTTTATTTTAACTGATATGAATATGCCAAACACGATAACATGAAACAGACAGACGATGCGTTGGGGAATAACGACCCAACGCATCGTTTTTTTATGAAAATTTTTCGATATATTTATATTTACCATCATTATTTTTATATTTACAGGTTGAGAAAAAAACGATATAATTTATATGAAATAACAAAAAAATCGTTTGATAAGAATTTTTTTTTGTTATGCTTTTAACAAAAAATGTATGAAGGGGGCTCTTTCATGTTCAAAAGGTTTTTGTGTGTACTGCTGACGCTGAGCGTTCTGGGAACGTGCGTTGCATTTCCAGCGTTTTCGGCGGAAAGTGAAACGGAATTGTTTGCAGACAACTTTGAAAATTATGGAGACGTTGGGACGGCTGTGCCGACCATTGGCGCAAATCCGTGGAATTCGGCGACAAATGCCATAGTTGCCCAGGACCCGCTGGATTCAGGGAATAAAGTGTGCGAGATTTTTGCTTCCGGCACGCAGTATTGGCCGTCGCTTCATAAAACGGTTGCGATGCAGGTGGACGCGGTTACTGTTTTCACGGGCAGGGTCATGCTGCACCCGACGGCGAGCGTCCCGGCGCCGTCGTTTTATCTCGAGTACAGGAATTCTGTGGGTAATGACATCGCTAATCGGGAACAGGTGTTCCACATTACGCCGACCTCCATCCGGGGCGTGGATAAGTCTGACGATTTTGGCGACATAGAGCCGGATACCTGGGTAAGCTATAAGGTGGAAATCATCCCCGGAGACCAGAATGAGGAAACGGAAATCAACGTGACCGTTACGGGCGACGGGCTTACAAATGCTGCCGGCGAAAAGGTCAGCGAGATTACGTTTTCGGATAAAAAAGTTTTGGACAATATTGGCGTATATGCCAATAACGCCGCCAATATGGTTCACAACACAAATATCAATGAGCCGGGCGACACGAAGCAGGCGAAGGTCTATCTCGACGACGTACGCATTTACGCGCCGCCGATGCTTTCGAGAGATGCGGACTTGGCGTCGCTTACCTATGGCGAAGGGAACACAAGCGTAGACGGGTTCGACCCGGACATTGTTGAGTACCGCGTTTCGCTCGACGTGGGGACGGAGGCTGTGAGCCTTTCGGCAGTGCCGAGCGACCCGGAGGCGAGGGTGGAGTACAGCACAGACGAGCTGACCGAGTTCCCGGGCAGCATAACGGCGACGGTGACGGCGCCCTACGGCAATCAAAAGCAGTATGTTGTCAAATTCAGGATCAAGTCAAGCGAGAGCGAGGTCGAGTCCCAAATCCTGAAGGTGAAAAACGGCGCGGCGGGCATTGTTACGCTGACGTTTGACGACGGCGACATTAGCACCGCGGAATTCAACGCGGACATGTTTGAAAAGTATGACCTGTGCGGCACAAACTTTTTGATTGGGAAAAACCTGACGAGCGCCGTTCTGCCGAGGATGCAGGCGGTCGTTGAGCGGGGGCGCATCGACGTGGCGTCGCATGGGATGTACCACGACGGCGGCGTGTATAATCCCGATTCGACGGAGCAGTATTACCAAGAGGAAATCGTTGACAGTAAAACCATGTTTGAAAACGCTTTTCCAAGCATTGACGTCATTGTGTTCGGCCCCGGAGATGGGCGCATTACTGACCGTGGGCTGGAACTCGTCAAAGAGCATTACTATGCACAGCGCAAGGGGACGCGCGGCTTTGGCTCGGTTGAGCCAAGCGAGGACGAACTTTGGGACGCATATGTAAAAGGTATCCACGACGACCCCTCCCTTGCAGGACGGAACGGCTGGGTCGATACGGTGATTGAAAACGGCCAGTGGCTGATCGAGCTGTGGCACAGCATTGACGCGCCGGGCTACATGCCGCAGACAAAAGCGGACGCGGAGGCGCACTATTCCTACATATCGCAGAAGCAGAAGGAAGGGAAGATCTGGGTCGCAACCTATACGCAGGCCGTGAAATATATGCGGGAAAAAAAGGTGTCGGAGTCGGTTGCGACGCTCGTGGGAGACGCGGTTGAAGTAAGCCTGACCTATCCTGACACCGCGCTTCCGACGGATATTTTCGACTATCCGCTCACTGTGAAGGTGGAGGTGCCGTCTGGTTGGGGCAGCGCGCAGGTGAGCCAGAACGGACAGACAAAGCTTGTCTCCACATATACGGAAGACGGCAAGACATGGGCAAACGCGGACATCGTGCCCAACGGTGGAATCGCCGCTTTGACAGAGGGCGTGACCGGCGGCAAGCTGGAGTCGATTATGATCGACGGCGCCGCGATTTCAGGATTTGACCCGGATCAGCTTTCCTATACGGTTCAGACCCTTGATGCAGACCTTCCCGTGACGGTTTCGGCAAAGGCGCTCGACAGCAGCGCAGAGGTTACATATGCGCCGTCGGCCACAGTAAGCGCCACGCCGGCAACGGTTACGATAAATGTCAAGGATTCGGACGGCGTACAGCAGCAGTATACGGTTACGTTTACCAAGGAGTTGTCAGGCAACAACAAGCTTGCATCGCTCAGCGTGAACGGGACGCCGCTTTCCTCCTTCAGGCCTGATTTGACGGATTACCTTGTAAAGACGGATATGGCCGACGGCGGGGTTACGCTTGCGGCAGAGGCGGAGGACCCAACTGCAAAGGTTGTTTATTCGGCGAACAACATTACAACGCTTCCGCAGGACGTTACGATAACTGTTACGGCGGAGAATGGAACAAATAAAGTTTATACGTTCAAGCTGTCGGACAGAAACGCAGACACGGTGTTTGCTGATGACGATTTTGAGTCTTACACGGCAGGCGTAAACATCACGCAGGAAACATGGTCGACCAATAACGGCACGACAAACGGTACCATGGGGGCTGTCGACCCATTTGACGGGACGAATCAGGTCGGTAAGATGTATAACCTTACCGGCGGCGTTCAAAACCAGCAGATGAACCGGTACCTCGGCGGCATCAACACCGAGCCGGTCATTGTAAAGGGAAGATATCTGCTACCGAGCTTTTCGTCCGGGTCGTTTATGGAAGTGATCGTGCGCGGGAACGGTACGGATGGGATAAACGCCGCCAAGTTTGCGCCGAACGGCGATATCCAGATTGGCTCTTCAAGCGCGGCAGCCGCGAAATTTGCCGAAAACGAATGGGTGAATTATATTTTCGTGATCAGGCCCGACACGAACCGGTACAGCGTTACCGGGTACTTCTACGGCGACGGCGTACGGACTGCAAGCGGGGAAAAGACGGCTGTTGTTACGGCGAGCGGGTACACGGCAAGCAACTCCAAAACAGATATGGCGCAGCTTGACGCACGTATTCTGATTAAGGGGAACATGGCAAACGGGGAAGGCAATGCCGCCTATGTTGACGATATAAAAATCTACAGCGCGGGCCGCTTTGCCATCAGCATGCCGGAGACGGAGAACATCAGCACGCTGGCAGGGATTACGGTAAAGGCAAACCACGATGTTGACATGACGACCGTTACTGCAGATGGCATTGAGCTGAAAAATTCCTCCGGGCAGCCGGTGGAGATAGAATCGGTTACGGCAGGCGACGAAGAGATTACGATCAAGACATTATCTGTCCTGCCAAACGGCAGCTACACGCTGGCGCTGAAGGACAGCGTCAAGGATGTGATTGGGCAGAGCGCGTCAAACACGATTGCCTTTACAGTAAACAACCCCAACTTTGATGCGATTGAAAGCCTTACCATCAATACGCCTGACAATCTCTATCAGGGATACGACGCGATGGAGGCGGTAAACTTTGAAGTGACGCCCAATCCGGCGAGCAACATTGATACCAGCTCGATTAGGTGGTATGTCAACGACGAATTGCAGAGCACGGTGGGAACGACGTTCTCCTATACGCCCGCAGAGTGCGGCAAAACATATCGTGTGTATGCGAAGGTAATCAGTACCGGCGTAACCTCTGAGGTAAAAACAATTGAAGTGGAGCAGCATCCGATCGTGCCGATTACGGCGCTTGCACTCGACACGCCAGCAAACATCAACCAGACGGTCGGCAATGTTACAGCGGTGACATTTACTGCGCAGACAACGCCGGCGGAGTATGTCGACATGAACACAATCGAGTGGTATCTCGACGGCGTAAAGCAGAATGAAACGGGGGCAACTTTCAGTTTCATACCGGCAGATGAAGTCGGCACATACACAGTATATGCGAAGGTAAAAGATCAGGATATTGTCAGCGACACCAAGACAGTAAGTGTGACGCTCCGTATCCCGCAAGAGGATGTGTTAATCCTTAATGAGGATTTTGAAAGCTATGATATTGGAGATAGGCCGGCTACCGGCGGAGCAGACATGCAGCAGTTTTCGGCGGCAAACGGCTTGGTGCAGGCGGACCCGAAGAACCCGGACAACAAGGTTGCATCCTTCAATGCAGGCAGCGGCGTACAGTACCGGATCGAGGATACGAAGCTTTCTGGCGGGACGTATTACTTTACCGGCGACCTTCTGATTCCGAATTTTGCAACGGCAACATTCGATTTTGCGCTCAGAAACAGCGGGGCGGCGTACTTCTTCGCGGTCGGCAATACTACAAAAAACGAAGGGCGCGTCAGTGTCGCAGGCGGTCAGGAAGCGGGCGTTTATGTCAAAGCAAACGAGTGGGTACACTATACGGTTAAACTCACCATCAATGCGGACGACCCGGCAAACAGTACGGTCAAAGCATATTTGAGCGGCGGGCTCGATGGGATGGATTACTATGAAAGCGCGGAAAAGACAATTAATTTGTCATCATGTATCGGCGGATATATCCTCTGGCGCAGCAGCCCGTCCAACGAAGCGGAACTGCCGCTGATCGACAACATGAAGGTCTACACGACGACGGACCTGCTGCTTAGCATGGAGGAGACGTCGGGCGTGGCGACGGATGCGCCGGTGGTTGTAAATCTCAACCACGACATCGCGCCGTCGATGCTGACGGCGGAGAACGTGACGCTGCAGACGAGCGGCGGCGAGAAGGTGGAGCTTGCGTCGGTAACGTTTGACGGGCGCGACCCGTCCCGCGTGACGCTGACGCCGGCAAGCGCGCTTGCGGCGAACACGTCGTATACGGTGCTGTTTGGAGAAAACGTCAAGGACGTAGCGGGCAACAGCGCGGCAAACACCGTAAGCTTCACAACGTCCGGCGGAAGCGTTACCC
>DVOF01000045.1 GCA_018713805.1 Candidatus Aphodoplasma excrementigallinarum
TCTTTGACCAGTTTCATAATAGGAATATGTTCTTTGCGTTACATTAATCGCTTTTCCAACTTGTAACTGTGTTAAATTATTATCTTCTCGTAATTCTTTAATTCGCTTGTACATTTATAACACCCTCTTCAGAGAACTATTATCTCATAGAACAAAATATTCTATTGACTTTTAGACCATATTGTTCTATAATTTTTTTAAGAGGTAGTTGCTATACAAATCAAAACACACCATTCACAACCAGACAGGAGGGGAACAACTATGACAATCTTAGAACAACTATACTACGGGGAACTGAATCCAAATATGCAGAATTTTGAAGCCGGGAGCAGGTTCGGGCAAACGGTCGAAAACATGGAGCGCGTGGAAGAAAAGCTGCTAAAGGCATTGGCCGGAGAGGAAAAAAGCCTGTTTTCCCGGTTTTCCAGACTGAGTGAAGAAGCGTCCATGCTGTCAGATGTAGAAAATTTCATCATCGGGTTCAAGCTGGGGCTGCAAATCGGCATAGAGGCGGCGAAGCCGGGCGGGATATACTTTTCAGATATTACAGAATAAAAAGAGGCGGCCTCTGCCGCCCCATCCATTATTTCAGTTTGCTCTGCGCCTTCAGCCGCAGGCTGTTGTTGAGAATCCGCTTGCGCAGGCGGAAGTTCTTCGGCGTGACCTCCAGCAGCTCGTCCTCACCCAGAAACTCAATCGCTTCCTCGAGACTGAGCTTCTTTGCCGGCACGAGCCGGAGCGCGTCGTCGCTGCCGGCCGCGCGCGTGTTCGTAAGCTGCTTTTTCTTGCAGACGTTTACGCTGATGTCGCCGGCCTTCGGCGAAGCGCCAACCACCATGCCCTCGTACACGGGCGTGCCCGGCTCGATAAACAGAGTGCCGCGCGCCTGCGCGTTGAACAGGCCGTAGCCGACTGCCTCTCCCGTTTCAAACGCAATCAGAGAGCCGGTGAACCGGCGCGTAATCTCGCCCTTATACGGCTCGTAGCCGTTGAACACGGTGTTTAAAATCCCTTCGCCCTTCGTATCGGTCAGAAACTCGCTCCGGTAGCCGAACAGCCCGCGCGCAGGAATGTTGTACTCAATGCGCATGCGTGTCCCAGTCGGCGCCATGTGGACAAGCTCGCCCCTGCGCTGGCCCATTTTTTCCATCACGGAGCCGACACTCTCCTCCGGCACGTCGACGAGCAGCCGCTCCATCGGCTCGCACTTCACGCCGTCAATCTCCTTGAACAATACGCGCGGCGTGCTGACCGCGAATTCATACCCTTCGCGGCGCATGGTCTCAATCAAGATGGAGAGGTGCATCTCGCCGCGGCCCGACACGATAAAGCTGTCGGTCGTTTCCGCATCGCGCACGCGCAGGGACACGTCCTTCAAAAGCTCGCGGTAGAGCCGGTCGCGCAATTGGCGCGAGGTGACAAACTTGCCCTCCTGCCCGGCAAAGGGGCTGTCGTTGACCGAAAAGGTCATCTCGACCGTTGGCTCGCCGATTTTCACGAACTCGACCGGCTCCGGCGTATCCGGCGCAGTCAGCGTGTTGCCGATTGTGATGTTGTCCAGCCCGGACACGCACACGATGTCGCCAACCTTCGCGCTGTCGGCCGGCGTGCGCCCCGTCCCGTCGAACTGGTAAATCGCCGCGACCTTGCCGCGGTGCGACACAGATGCATCGTGGTAGTCGCACACCGCAACCTCCTGGTTCACCTTCAGGCTGCCGCGCTCAATACGCCCAATCGCCATACGGCCCACGTATTCACTATAGTCAATTGAAGAAATCAGCATCTGGAACGGACCGTTCTCGTCGCCCTCCGGCGCGGGGAGATAGTTAACGATCGTATCAAACAGAACCGACAAATCCTTGCCCGGCTCATTCGGCGACTCCGACGCTGTGCCGTCTCGTCCGGAGCAGTAGATGATCGGGCTGTCGAGCTGTTCGTCCGTCGCGTCCAGCTCAAGCAGAAGCTCAAGCACCTCGTCG
The DNA here is from genome assembly GCA_018713805.1 of Candidatus Aphodoplasma excrementigallinarum. Taxonomy (GTDB): domain Bacteria; phylum Bacillota; class Clostridia; order UBA1381; family UMGS1253; genus Aphodoplasma; species Aphodoplasma excrementigallinarum. The sequence continues at coordinate 1,980 of DVOF01000045.1, forward strand.
CCCACCTCGCCGAGCCGCGCGTCCGGCCGGTCGATCTTGTTGATGACGATGATGATCTTATGCCCCAGCGCCAGCGCCTTCGAGAGCACGAACCGCGTCTGCGGCATCGGTCCCTCCGCCGCATCAACGAGCAGGATAACGCCGTTGACCATTTTGAGCACGCGCTCCACCTCGCCGCCGAAATCGGCGTGCCCCGGCGTATCGACAATGTTGATTTTTACGCCCTTGTAGTGCGCCGCCGCATTTTTTGACAGGATCGTGATGCCGCGCTCGCGCTCGAGTGCGTTATTGTCCATCACACGTTCTTCCACGACCTGGTTCTCGCGGTAGACGCCGCCCTGCTTTAAAAGCTCGTCGACGAGCGTCGTCTTGCCGTGGTCAACGTGCGCAATGATTGCAATATTTCTCAAATCTTCCCGAATCAAACTACCGACTCCCCATCATAAAATTCTCCTATTGTAATCCAACCTATATAGTATAGCACAAAGCCTGCCATAAAATAAAGATATTTTTCCATTCCGGCGGCTGTTTTGCGCGGTTTTTTCGTATATTTACGCCGTGGCGGCGCATTTTCTACAAGAATCGCGCCGGAACATGCGGCCGTTTTGTTACTATAGACACCATCGCCGGGAACATGCAAAACGGCGGAGCCTCCGCCCCGCCGCATTCATAACAATTTATAGTTCCAAGCGCCGTCTTTCTCCTGCCGGTAGAAAAACTCGCTAAGCTCTTCACTGTCAAACACCTGCAAATGCGCCATGAAGTCGTCTGCAAGCGAATAGCGTGCCAGCTCGCTGCGCTTCACCCACCGCATCTCGCCCTCTGCCGACGAGGTGAGCGTGCCGGAAAAGCGGTCCGTTTTATATAGCAGGACAATGTATCGCTCGCCTGTATCCCGCTGCCATTGCTTGATGCCGCACAGGCGAGGACTTGCAATCTTCAGCCCCGTTTCCTCCAATACTTCGCGCTTCGCTGCCTGGACAAACGATTCGCCTTCCTCGACATGCCCGCCCGGAAATGTCCACCCCTGCCAGTCTGGCTTTACCCGGTTCTGCAACAGGAGTTCATCCCCACGGTAAACCATGCACAGCGTCGTGAAAATCGCTTTTTCGCTTTTCTCCACCCAATCCACCTACTTTGTGTAATCGTGACATGCCCGGATGTAAGCCAGCACATTCTCCGGCGGCACCTCCGGCTCGAGCATATGCGTCGGCGCGACAAACAGGCCGCCCGACGGCCCGGCAATGTCGAGGTTGCGGAACACCGCGCTGCGCACCTCGTCCGGCGTGCCGAACGGCATGGTCGTCTGCGTCCCAATCGTGCCGTGGAACGACAGCGCGCCGCCGTATTCGCTGTGGATTTTTGCAAAGTCCATGCACTCCGGCTGAATCGGATTGAGCACGTCTACACCCGCCTCAATCAAATCGCCAATCAGCGGCTCTGCGTACCCGCAGGTGTGGTAAAAGACGAGCAAATCCGGCTTCACCGCTTTCGCCGCGTCGATTAGCCCCTTCAGGCGCGGCCACAGCCATGTACGGTACAGCTCCCGGCTCATCATAATCTGCCGCTGCATGCCGATATCGTCGCCAAGATAGAGGATATCCACCCCCGCACGCGCAAACGCCACGGCACGGCGCGTGTTGATTTCCGTCACCGCGTCGAAAATAAACTCCGCGACCGGCTCGTTGCATATCATGTCGACCATCAGGTTTTCCATGCCGCGCAGATACCAGCCCTGCTCCCAGATCGTCATCTGCATATTGCCCACCGGCGCAAGCCCCGCCGCAATGCAGTCCCGTACCTCGCGTTCCTGCGCCGCTTCATCCGTTTCCAAAGCCGGGAACGGGTACTCCTTCACCGCCGCAAGGCTGTCAAGCCCATCGAGCGGATGGCGCATATACGTCATGTGCTTGGCAGCCGCGCTGCCCTTTTCATGCGCCACGCCCCATGCGTCGATCTCCGCGCCGGGCTGCAAATCCCTGTAATAGCGTTCATACTCCTCCCGCGCGGCGGGCACAAGGCGGCTGTCACAAATGTTTTTCCACGGAATTCCAATCCCGTCCGGGTCAAACATGCCCTCCATCTTTTCCGCAAGCTCCGGGCAAAGGTCGAAATGCACCGGCGCCTGCTCGTACCCGTTCCGGTGCAACAGCGACAGTAAATTCTCCCGTTTGTTCATAGCCGTCTCCTTTTTGTAATCGTCTGATTCAGCACCTACCGAATCTGTCCGCTTCCGTATACAATGTATTTGATCGTTGTCAGCTCCTTAAGCCCCATCGGGCCGCGTGCATGGATTTTCTGCGTGCTGATTCCGATTTCCGCCCCAAAACCAAACTCGTACCCATCGGTAAACCGGGTCGACGCATTGACATAGACTGCCGCCGAATCGACCTCGTCCAAAAACTGCTGCGCCGCAAAATAGTCAGAAGTGACGATCGCCTCGGAATGCTTTGTGCTGTGCTCGTTGATATGCGCGATCGCCTCGTCGATGCCGCCGACAATTTTGACCGACATGATATAGTCGTTATACTCGGTATAAAAATCCTCGTTCTCTGCGGGCTTGATGTCTGGGCAGATCGCCCTGCTCTCACTGCAGCCGCGCATCTCCACGCCATGCTTGTCAAGCGCCTCGTAAATGACGGGCAGGATATCTTTTGCCACCGCGCGGTCGATCACAAGGCTTTCCGCCGCATTGCAGACCGACGGGCGGCTCACCTTTGCATTGACAATGATATTGACCGCCATCTCCGGGTCGCACGCGCTGTGGACATAGATGTGGCAGTTGCCCGTCCCCGTTTCAATCACCGGCACCGTCGCATTTTCCACCACAGAGCGGATCAGCCCTGCGCCGCCGCGCGGGATCAGCACGTCCACATAGCCGTTGAGCTTCATCATTTCCGTCGCCACCGCGCGCGACGTATCCTCCACAAAGCAGATACAGTCCTCCGGCAGGCCGACGCCCGCCAGCGCCTCGCGCATCACCTTCGCCAGCGCCGTATTGGAGTGGATTGCCTCGCTCCCGCCGCGCAGGATAACTGCATTGGACGACTTCAGGCACAGCGCCGCCGCATCCACCGTCACATTCGGCCTCGCTTCATATATAATCCCGATTACGCCGAGCGGCACGCGCTTCTGGCCAATTTTCAGCCCGTTCGGCCGCTCCCACATACTGATCACTTCGCCCACCGGGTCCGGCAGGCTCCGCACCTGCATCACGCCGTCGGCAATCGCGTCGATCCGCTCGCGCGTGAGCGTAAGCCGGTCGATCATCGACGGCGCAATCCCCTTTTCCCGCGCATTGCGCAGGTCAATCTCATTGCCTGCAAGGATTTCGTCCGCACGTGCGCGCAAAACCTCGCTGATTTTTGCAAGCGCGTCGTCCTTGCGCGCGCTGCCCGCTTTCGCCAGTATATAGGACGCTTTCTGCGCCCCGGCTGCCAGCTGTGTCAAATTCCGCATCGTACACCCTCCGATTCCGTTTATTTTTGCCCTAAAAACAGCGTCCCAACCGGCTCGCCGTCCAGCATTTTGTAAATATCATATGGGTTTTCCCCATTCAGTATCACCATATCGATGCCCGCCTGCGTCGCGATGTCGCCCGCGTGTAGCTTCGTAATCATGCCGCCCGTGCCGCGCCGGCTCCCAGCGCCGCCAGCGCAATCCCGGATTTCCGGCCCGATCTGCTCGACTACGTGGATCAGCCTCGCGTCGGAGTTGGACTTTGGGTCTTTGTCGTACAGCCCGTCAATATCCGACAGAATCACGAGCAAATCCGCCGAGATCAATTCCGCTACGAGCGCAGACAGCGTGTCGTTGTCGCCGAACTCGACCTCCTCGGTCGACACGGTGTCGTTCTCATTCACGATCGGGATGACGCCCAGCTCAAGCAGCGTTTCAAACGTATTCTGCGCATTCTGCTTGCGCAGCGCATGCTCCATTACATCCATCGTCAAAAGCACCTGCGCGACTGTGTTGTTGTATTCTGAAAACAGCTTGTCATATAAATACATCAGCTCGCTCTGCCCAATCGCCGCCAGCGCCTGTTTGTGCGGCAGCGCCTTCGGCCGCTCGCCCTCGCCCATCTTTGCCACGCCGACGGCGATTGCCCCGGACGAAACCAGGATAATGTCCTTGCCGGAATTGCGCAAATCGCACAGCACGCGCGCCAGCTTCTCCACCCGCTGGATATTGACCTTGCCGGTTTCATACGTCAGCGTCGACGTCCCGACCTTAAATACGATTCGTTTTGCATCTTTCAGCACCATACTCTGTTTCCCACTACTTTCTATTCTGTAATTGATCTGCTTTTTCTGCCTTTTTATTATTATAATATGGA
>DVOF01000046.1 GCA_018713805.1 Candidatus Aphodoplasma excrementigallinarum
TCGTCGGCAGCGTCAGATGTGTATAAGAGACAGGGAAACGGATGTGACCGCATTGTTAAACGATACACTCAAACAAAAATACAACGCCTTTTGGCAGCGTGAATCCATCGGCCGGTGTCTGCTCTATGTCAGCACGGCAAAGGCGTCCGACGGCTCAAACGAGGTGTTCCATCCGGGCGAGCCGCTCGCAATTAAGTGGACCGACTTGGACGGCCGCGTCCGGACGGAAACCGATACGATTGCGCGCACGACCTACTACGGCGACAGCTTCCCGTCCGTGTTTGTCAACTTTGGCCCCGGCTCGCTCGCGGCGTGTATCAGCGGCAAATACGACCTTGCACCCGACACGATCTGGTTTGACCGCGACCCGATGATTAAAGACTGGGAAACCGCGCCGGAGATACGGCTCGACGAAACGAGCGAGATGTGGCGCATGCATGGGGAACTGACGGCTAAGCTGTGCGCCGCAAGCGGCGGCAGCTTCTACACCTCGATCGTCGACATCGGCGGCCCGCTCGACATCCTTGCGGCCCTGCGCGGCTCGCAGGAGCTGCTGTTCGATTTGTACGACTATCCGGACAAGATCAAGGAAGCGATGAAGAAAATCATTCCCATGTGGAAGCACACCTATCAGACGCTTGCCGACTATACGCTCCAGTATCAGGACGGTATCACCACATGGATGCCGATTTGGTGCAGCGGGCGCTACTTCCCGCTCCAGTGCGACTTTTCCGCCATGCTTTCGCCCGACATGTTCAAAGAATTTGTGCTCGACGATTTGGTAGAGCTGACCGGGTTTTTGGACCATTCCATCTACCATCTCGACGGCCCGGGCGAAATTCCGCATCTCGACCATCTTTTGTCAATTCCGCACCTCGACGCAATCCAATGGACAGCCGGGGCGGGCAAGCCGGACGTCACGAGCGAGGAATGGTTCGACTTGTATCAGCGGATCCAGGCGGCGGGCAAGGGGCTTGTCCTCTTTTCGGAGGAGCCGACGCAGGTCGAAAACCTGCTCCGGCACATCTCGACCCGTGGGCTGTACCTCAACGTAAGCGGCTGCGACGACTACACGGCAAAACAGCTCGTGGACATCGCGGACGGAATCGGCGTAAAATAAAAAATAATTTTAAAAGCTATGCGAATCCGCATAGCTTTTTATCTTTATGAAACTTATTTTAATGGATGGAGAAACAGATGCATTTCCCGTTCCTTCATCAAAAATCCCATTCGCCTATACAGCGGTATTGCCTTTTCCTCCGCAGAAGCATATACTTCTTCTACTCCGGCGCGCTTTGCCAGCTCAAACAGAGTATGCAGCAGGCCCTGCATAAGGCCCGCGCCTCTATACTCGGGCAGCGTATAGACATTAAAAAGCGTAGAAACTTTGCCCGACGTGTTGACCTCGTCCGGCATTACGTCATAAATACACAGCATGGCGCTCGCCACCGCGCGCCCCTCCTCTTCTAATATTACACAAAGACAGCTGCCGTCTGGCAAGTGATTTTCCAAATATCCGGCCATCCGATCAGGCAAGTTTTCCGGTATCGTTCCCGCAACTTCACACAACAGTTTTTTCCGGAACTCGACAATGGCCGGGATATCGCTTTTTGTTGCTACTCTTACTTCCATATCTCACCTCAACATAATATAAATGATTGTTACCTACCGATGCTTTACCTGCATGACAATACGGCCGGCCGCTTTCCTGACCCGGCTGCGCGTGTCAGGCGGAAGCGTAAGGCCGCACAAGCGCGCAACCTCTTCCACGACGGTGTAGATATCTTTTTCATCGGTTTCTATTTTCGTCTGGGTAATATCCGTCTCAAACGCGCGGATGCAGCGCGCAATCTGCTGCCCCGCCCAGCAGTTTTTCCGTTCCAGCCGCTTTCTGAGCCGCTGGCGAAGCGTCTGCGGCGACGCGGACAGGATAAAGTGACGGACATCGACTCCATCGCGCAGCAGCGCGCCAATGATTTCATCATAATAGGTACGGTTTGTCAGCGTCATCGGAACGATCACCGTTCCCCGATACGAACGGCAAATATAGCGCAGCATCTCATAATTCACGCTGCGCCACATCGGATAGTCCTGGAAGTCGTTCCCCTTACAGACCTCCGGCAAATTTGCCCGCATAAAGTACCCCGCCTGTTCCGGGTCATAGACAAACGAGTCCGGCAATCGGCGGTGCAGCTCGTACGCCGTCTGCGTCTTGCCCGCGCCGAACGCGCCGTTGAGCCATATCACCATGCGATCACGCTCCCAGCAGGCTGTAAACCAAAATCCCAACCGCGCCGGATGACAATATGACATAGATTGGGTTCAGCTTCTTTTTAAATATCCGCAGCAGGATAAACGCGGCGGCAAAAATCACGACTGCGACAAGGTCGGTGTTTGCAAGCGAGACCACGCCGTCCGTCCAGAACGCCATAAGCAAAATCCCGACCCCGGCCGACGCAATCAGCGACACGACCGCCGGGCGCAGCCCATACAAAATCCCGTCGATTACGGACAGCGAACGATATTTGTAGTACAAATACGCCACGAACAGAACAATCACGATCGACGGGAACACGCAACCGAACGTCGCGATGAGCGCGCCCCATATCCCCGCAACCTTGATCCCGACAAACGTGGCGGCATTGAGCGCAATCGGTCCCGGCGTCATCTGTGAAATGGTAACAACGTCGGCAAATTCGCCCATCGAAAGCCAGCCCGTCTGCTCCACGACCGCCTCCTGGATAAGCGGCAGTGCCGCATAGCCGCCGCCAATGCTGAATAAGCCGATTTTGCAAAAACTCCAAAAAAGCTCGAGATAGATCATGCCTGCTTCTTCCCCCTTCCAAAGATCAGCCCGACAACCGCGCACAGCGCGATGATCAGGATGACGTTGACGTCAAAGAAATAGGCGAATACAAACGACAATACCATAATCACGATCGGGAGCCACTGTTTCTTTTTTACCACATCGGCCGCCATCGTATATACCACGTCAAGGATGACCGCCGCAACGCCCGCCTGCATGCCTTTGAGCGCATAGCCGACATACAGGTTGGAGCGGAACGCCTGATAAAAAAGCGAAATCACCGACAAGATGATGAGCGGCGGCAGACTTGTTCCCAGAACGGTCGCAAGCGCGCCGAGTACGCCGCCGACGCGGTACCCGATCAGTACCGACGCATTGACCGCGATTGCGCCCGGGCACGACTGCGAGATTGCGACCAGGTCAAGCATTTCTTCTTCCTCAATCCATTTATACTGCTCCACAAACTTTTTGCGCATGAGCGGCACGATGACATATCCGCCGCCGAACGTGAACGCGCTGAGCACAAACGTCGACAAAAACAGTTTCCAATATAATTTGATTCCCTTTGTCTTTTCCAAAATTTCACCCCACTTCATTTGCCCCTGCGCCTGCTCCTCCCTCTCCCGGCTTGAGGATGGAGAAGCTGCGCATGAC
>DVOF01000047.1 GCA_018713805.1 Candidatus Aphodoplasma excrementigallinarum
TGCAAGCCCTTTATCTCAATTTTGTTCACTTTTTATTCATATTTATATTTGCAGAACGGGCATTTCGAATCATCCAAGTCGTGCCATCTCCCACACCGGGGACATTGCCGCTGTGCAATCGCGTCTGGCCCTTCAGTGTTTTCCAGCTGGAACAATTCGATTTTACCGCAACTCGGACACGTATAGACTGCGGCTTCCAGCGAGCCTGCGAGCAGATTCGGCCAATCGCCCAAAAGCCAGCCTGTCTGCCCAAGCTGGAACTTCGTATCCATGACATGGCGCATAGGCGTAGCACATCGCAGACATTGTATCGTTTTCACTGGTACCCCCCTCTTTTATTTATGGATGATATCCGCCGTTTCCGCGCCGACCGCGCGGATTAGGTCGCGCGGCGCAATCTCAAGCTGGTAGCCGATCTTGCCCGCGCTGACAAAGAAGCGCTCAAGCGCGAGGCACGACGCGTCGACCACCGTCCTATACTGCTTTTTCATCCCGACCGGGCTGCACCCGCCGCGGATATAGCCCGTCACCTTATTGATGTCCGCCACCTTGATCATTTCGACCGACTTTGCGCCGACCGCGCGCGCAGCGGCCTTCAGGTCAAGCTCTTGTGCCACTGGAATGACAAATACATAGTATTCCTTCTGCGGCGACATGGTGACAAGCGTTTTATATACCTCTTCGACCGGCTGGCCCATCTTTTCTGCGACGGAGATACCGTCGATCTTGCCGTCGTTGCTCTCGTAATGGTGCGCTGTAAAAGGGATTTTCTCATGCTCCAAAATCCGCATGGCATTTGTTTTGAAATTCGCCTTCATTCTGATATCTTCCCGCCTTCCGTTTTGCTTTTTATATTTTATCACAGTTTGCCGGCCTTGTCCATGAATTTTGGTTGCCACGGCGTGTGTTTTCTGCTACAATAATAAAATAGATAAGCAAAACACGGAGGAGCATGATGGCTGAAAATAACATACCCGTCGTCAAAAACCAAACCTATCCCATTTCCATCAGCGCACAGGGCACCCAGGGGGAAGGCATTGGGAAAATCGACGGCTTTACCGTATTTGTAAAGGATGCCGTCGCAGGCGACGAACTCAGGGTAAAAATCTTAAAAGTAAATAAATCCTACGCATTTGCAAAGATCGAAAGCATTCTCACCCCCTCTTCTGCGCGGGTTACGCCGGCCTGCGGCGCCTTTGCACGGTGCGGCGGCTGTAATCTGATGCACATTCGATATGCGCAGCAGCTCAAAATAAAAACGCAGCGCGTACGCGACGCGCTCGAGCGGATCGGCGGCTTTCACGCGGTTGGGGTTGCCGACACAATCGGGATGGACAACCCATACCGCTACCGCAACAAGATGCAGTTCCCAGTCGGACGCGGGCGCGACGGTGCGCTTGTTACGGGCTTTTTCGCGCCGCGTTCGCATACGATCGTCCCGGTAAACGACTGCCTGACCGGTGCGGAAGGGTTTTCTGCCGTGACTGAGGCGGTAAAGGAATTCATGCAGCTATACCAAATCGCGCCTTATGACGAGAAAACGCATAAGGGCGTGATACGCCATGTCTTTGTGCGTTCAAATTCTGCGGGAGAAATGATGGCCGTAATCGTTGCAAACGCGCTGCGGCTTGAACATACGGATGAGCTTGTGTCCCTTTTGCGTGAGCGCGTACGCGGCCTTGTTGGCGTGATTCACAATATCAACATGGAAAAAACAAACCTGATCCTGGGGAAAAACAATGTGACGCTGTGGGGTGCAGACACGCTGTCGGACACGCTTGGCGGCCTGCGGTTTGAAATCTCGCCGCACAGCTTTTACCAGGTCAACCATCAGCAGACGGAAGTGCTGTATGAAACGGCTCTTGCCTATGCCGGGCTGAGCGGAGAGGAAACCGTATTTGATTTGTACTGCGGCATTGGAACGATCTCCCTCTTCCTTGCAAGGCAGGCAAAAAAGGTAATCGGGATTGAAATCGTACCAGAGGCGGTTGAAGATGCGAGGAGGAATGCGTCCGCCAACGGAATCGGCAACGCGCATTTCCACTGCGGCGCAGCAGAAACCGTTGTCCCGCAGCTTTACCATGCGGGCGAGCGCGCCGACGTGGTTGTGCTCGACCCGCCGCGCAAAGGCGCGGACGAAGTGACGCTGTCGACGATATTGAAGATGGAACCGAAAAAAATCGTCTATGTGTCCTGTAACCCGGAAACGCTTGCGCGCGACGCACGGTTTTTGGCAGAGGAGGGCGGCTACGTGGTCAAAAAAGTCCAACCCGTCGATTTATTCCCGCATACGGCCCATGTGGAGACGGTTGTCTTGCTGTCGCAAACAGATAGCTTCTAACCTAATAAAAAGGCAGGTCTCCCTGCCTTTTTAACTTTTAATGATACATCACCGCGCCAAAGTACGTCACCGTATTTTTCCCGTTTATGTACTTCATGCCCGCCGTTTCCGCCAGCCGCGACACAAATATCCCATGTGACTCCAGCGAAGGGTACGCCCGGTCAGGAAAGCGGCACGCTTCCCCGGTGACCGCGCCGCACACGGGACACAGCCTGCACCCGCCTGCGCTGAGCAGAAGCACGTCTTCTCCGCTTTTTCGGCACCGCGCGCCGACCTGCTGCACGATATCCTGAAATTGTCTGCTGCCGCGCTTCATTCCTTCAATGTCGAACGAATCCTCCAGTTCATATACGCATGAGAATACAGCCGCCTTCTCATACTGCTTCGCCTTTTCAATTAAACGCTTTGTATCGCCCACAAGCGGCGGGCAGGTCCAGCATTTGTTGTAATTCCCGCAGGTATTCATCTCACACAGCTTAATCAGGCTTTCATCAAAATAAATATCGCTAACCGCAATGACCGCAGCCCTCTGCGCACCCGATTCCTTCAACTTTTCAATCCAGTCCACCATATTTATCCCCTCTCGCTCCGATAAAACTCATTAGCCGCTTCAAAGAACGCGTCGATATTCTCCCATTTTGCCATCGGCGGGATGTCGCACCCCGACGAAAGCACAAAGTTCGGATGCATGCAGCACCGCTCCATGAGGTCGAGCGTCGCTTTGCGGATAGACTCCGGCGTACCGCCACGAAACTCGCCCGCCGGGTCGATATTTCCCATTACTACCGTATCGGACGGTACCTTTTTAAGCATTTCCTCAAGATCGATCGCATTACCGAAATGGTACGCGCCTGCGCCGCTCTCCAAAATCGAATCGATCAGCAAAATCGTATTGTTCCCGCAATTGTGGTAAATCACCAAAAATTCGTCATCCTGCGCCTGCTCGATCACATGCTTTGTATACGGCGTTGAAAACTCCTCC
>DVOF01000048.1 GCA_018713805.1 Candidatus Aphodoplasma excrementigallinarum
GGAACACTCCCGTCTGCCTGCCCTATCTTATGTATTCATTATAATACGGAAATTATGAAAAGTCAACAATAATTTCGTATTAAAGATATGCTTTCGTAACTGTATTGCTGTAAACAGTAACGATCTCGCCATTATGCTCGTAAATCATATACGCGCGGCCTGCCCAGGTTTCCCCAGACTGCGCACTCTTACGGATTGTATACTGGCCGTTGGAGTCAGTCGAGATCGATACGCTTGTATACATTGCGTTGCCAAGCGTCAGCTCCTGCAAGCCGTCTCCCACCAGAATACCTGTTTCAATCAGCGTGTATCCAGCCGGCAGGCTCCGCTCCGAGAAAAACGCGATCTTATTCGTCTGCACCATAAACGGCTCTGCCATCACGATAACAGGCTCCGGTGTAACGACCTGCGCCGTCTCTACATATTTTGCCTCAACCGTCGTATTGTACGCCGCTACATAGAAAGAATACTCCTCCTCGTAGCTGACGATCTTTCCATCCTTCTCCCAATAAGCAAACTTTTCACCGCTCTGCGCCGCAGCCGGCGTTACAGTCAATCTCGTGTCATACTTGTACGCGCCGCTCTCTGCGCCCTGCGCGTTTACAAAGGTTACGGTGTAGGTATCCTCTGTGGCCTTATGCTGCGCCGTAAACACGACGTCGTCCGTATAGGTGTTTGCCGCAATGACGTCACCCGCGCTCAGCTTCTGCGGAAGCCCGTTTTCGTTCATCCAGCTCTCGAACTCATAACCCATTGCATAAGGGTCGTCCGGCACCGTTACGTTGGTTGAATTATCCTGCGTCAAAAGAACCTTATTGTTTCTCTCCTTAAAAATTACGAACGCAGGTGCGCCTTCTGCACGGAACACCGCACGCAGCGTCGTATCCGTACCCAAAGTAAAGCTGTACGCAGCCTCCGTCGAGACGATTCTGCCGGAACGCTCGTCAATCCAGTGGATGAACTTGTCGTTCCCCTCTGCTGCCGCCGTCAGCGTAAACTGCGACCCAACGGCATATTCGCTGGTAGAACCACCTGTGATCTCGCCCTCATAAGCGCCCGTGCTCGTTACGCTGCCCGCGCCGGTTACCGTAACCGTCAGATTTGCATTGGGCACAGCAGGCGTTTCCCCTGCCCCAATCTTGAAATATCTTGTCTGCGGCTCGTCAACGTCCTGCCCGCCGACCTTTATGTAATACGTCCCGTCTGCAATGTCCTGCGGCAATGCAACCTTAATTTCAAACGCGCCTGTTTCCGAGGCGCTCGTCCGCTGGCCAATCCCCTCGATCGGCGTCGTCGCCCCCTCCGGCGCAACCAGATATGTCACTTCTGCACCAGCTGTGCTGTGCGTACCCGCAACGTCAAGTACCGCGCCAGCCTCCAATGTTGGCGCTTCCGCCGCAGCCGTTGCCAGTACCGTACTATCCGACACAGCCGCCGTAATCGTAATTGTCGCACCCGCTGCGAACGCGGTGACCGGCAGCATGGCAACCACGCACAAGACAGCAATTACGCGCATTAAATTCTTGCCCAAACTTTTTTTGTTCATTTAGAAGCTCCCCCCTAAAATAATTCAAAAGCACATACATCCCTGTGCCTCTATGACATCTAATAAGATTGTACCGTTTCCCGTTTAGATTGTCAATGTTTTTTTCCTGAATCAAACGCATTTTGTTATTTTTGTAAAAAAACTACACGGTTTTTTCAAAAAAAGTTCTTAAAGCCCACTTTTCTTCGCTTTTCCGATTACATCAAAAGCAGGGCGGAACAAATAATCCGCCCTGCTCGATGTGAATAAATTTTATTGTATCCCAATCATAATTTTGTCCGGCAGCGGCAGCCCTACCTCATAACGCAGGATCCAGAGCGCATCGTCGCTCGTCGCCTCCCCGTCGCCGTTTACGTCCGCCGCCAGCCAGTTGAATCCCTGCGGCGTCGCCAGTCCTACCTCGCGGCGCAGGATCCAAAGCGCGTCGTCGCTTGAAACCATACCGTCGTTGTTTACATCGCCGTAAAACAAGTTGCTTAAATCCTTTTTAATCGTTACCGTATACGTTTTTTCCACGATGCCGCCTGCGGAAACGACCCGGATTTTGTGTTCCGTAACCGCCTTATTAAGCGGAACCGGCTCTAAATCCTCCGGTGCAATCAAGGCTGCCTCGTCCGATTTTACAGCGTCAAAGGTAATTTGCGTCGTACTGCTCCCCACAACAAGCGTATAGTGGTCCAAGTCGGGCCGGAAGTCCGTAAGCTGTGCGCGCTCGCCGCCATCGAGCTGGTACGACAGTGCCGCCAGGCTCGCATCCGTTCCCTCCACCGTGCCGTTGCTGTCCCATACAACCACAAACGCAGGCGGATCCCATTCCTGTTTACCATCCTCCGGCCAGCCCTCTGGGATGCCGTAATTGGGAATCTGAACGGTATCGCCAGCTTTAAACTTCTTATAGTACAAGTTCTTCCCACTTGCGGAAGCGCCGCCGCCCCCATGCGTCACGGTATAATAGGAATCGTTTTTCCACGTACCGTCATTGTTCGGCCAGCCCTGCCTGTGCCCGTCCGACATAAACACCGTCGCGTCGGCATGGACTGTAAAGCTCATCCAATACGGCTCGCCGTTCTGCCCGGAATACGCGCCTGCATAATAAGGCCGGCTACTGATTTTTGGCGCATTCGGCTCATTTGGAAGCGTCGTCTGATCGTTGGTAAAACCGCCCGCGTCGCTCTTCGCGCGCTTAATCTGCGTCGCACCCGCAAAGATGGGGGAAGACGCGCTCCTCCAGTACACATTTGTCCGGTCGGAATAGACCAGAGACGCATTTTCCGTGCTGTCGCCCAAACGGATATTGTCCTCAATCACATAATCCGAAGCCCGCTCATCCGCAACAACAAGGTTCGATATCCGCTTATCCGCCTCCTCGTCGAGCACAAGGCTGTACACCTTTTCCGTCCCGTCGGCAAACGATACGGCAACCTTCACCGCGCACGGGATTTTCGCCGCAGACGCTGGGGTAAGCGTCACTTCAGCAGTTTTATCCACTGTGGAAATATCAAACACGGGGACTGTATCACGCTCCTGCGCCGTCATCTCCACAAAGGCGTACTTGCTGTCGTCAAAGCTGACCGGCCGCCCATTGACCGTAAAGCAGTCAAACACATCGTGCGCACCCTCCGGCACCTGCGGCGGTGCAATGCGGAAATAGCGCATCTTGGCCTGCTTCGCGCCGGCGACGTTTACAGCAACCGCATATGTATCCGGTTCATACCCTTCCGTGCTGAACCGGAAGGAGAACATCCCGTGTTTGTCGCTCTTTTGCTGGTATACATACTTGACATCCGCCGGTTCCGACGCGCTCCGCACCTGGACTGTGACCTCGCTCTCTGCCGGGCTTGCCAGCCCTTCGATCACGATCTCCGCCCCCGGCGCCGTCAGCGCCGGAATCTGCTCCGCCGATGTGGAAATATCGTTCGTCCCATCTGTGGCAGATAAAATGCCCACCCCCGCCGCAGAAGCGGAATAAACCGGCAGAAGCGTCAACACCATAAGCCAAATAAATACCTTTTTCCAGATATGTTTCATCTATGCCCCCACTTTCGAACTCGTTTTCTCCCCTCTATCATACCGTATTTTCGCCGTTATGGCAATACTCAAATTATGCTTCCGCGCCCTGCATTGCCCTTGCAATCGCCCTGCGGCGCACAAACAGGATGCAGATATAGTGGATGGCTGCCGTCGCCAGCCACGAAACCGTCCATGCCGCATAGAGCGTGTAAACGCTGCGGAACATCGCAAACACCGTATACACCCACACAATCCGGACGCCGCACACGCCCACGATGGAAACGATGGTCGGCACGAGAGAGTAGCCCATGCCGCGCAAATGCCCGACATAAACCTCCATCATGCCGCATAGGAAGTAGGTCGACCCGATTATGATATTTCGTCTCGCCCCCGCGGCGATAACCTCCGGATCGCTCGAATAGATCCCTAAAAGCTGTTCGCGGAACAGCACAACAAGAATCCCCAGCACCAATCCAACTACAACAACAAGCGCAATATTGACCCGCAGGCTCCTGTATACGCGGTCTTTCTTTTTAGCCCCCATATTCTGCGCCGTCGCCGTCACAGTCGCGTGATGGATGGAGTTCATGGCCGTATAGATAAAGCCTTCAATATTGCCCGCCGCCGAGTTGCCCGCAATGACAACCGAGCCAAACGAGTTGATCGACGATTGGATGATAACATTTGAAATACTGAACACGCAGCTCTGGATACCAGCCGGGAGCCCGACCCGCAGGATAGAAAGCAGCTGGTCTTTATGCAGCTTCAACTCCTTAAACGACAGCCGGTACGCCTCATTGCTGGTCACCAAACACCAGCCGAGCATCAGCGCCGACAGATACTGCGCCGTAATCGTCGCAATCGCCACGCCTTCCACGCCCATGTGGAAGCCAAGCACAAACACAAGGTTCAGCGCGACGTTGACAAGGCCGGTAACGGTCAAAATGAACAGAGGCCGTCTCGTGTCGCCGTATGCGCGCAGTATCGCGCTGCCAAAGTTATAAAAGATCGAGGCGGGCGCGCCAATAAAGTAAATCGTCATATACGACACCGCCATATCGATTACATCTTCCGGTGACCCCATCATCAGCAGAAGCGGGCGCGCAAAGCATACGCCTACCGCCAGACAGAGAATACCACCGATAAAGCTGAGTATGACGGACGTATGGACGCCCTTGTGCACCCCTTCACGGTCGCCCGCCCCATAACAGGTCGAGATCAAAACGCTCGTCCCGACGGACAGGCCGATAAACAAATTCGTCAAAAGGTTAATCAGCGGCCCGGTCGAGCCGACTGCCGCCAGTGCCTCCTTGCCTGTAAACTGCCCCACGACGATGATGTCCGC
>DVOF01000049.1 GCA_018713805.1 Candidatus Aphodoplasma excrementigallinarum
GTATCAAACAGGGAAAGGGATGTATACATGCGGGATTTACGGGGTATTTATCCGGCGTTGCTGACGCCGTTTGACAAAAATGGAAAAATCAACGAGGCTGCCCTGCAGCAGCTGGTGCGTTACAATGTGGATAAAGGGGTAACGGGCTTTTATGTTGGCGGCAGTACGGCCGAAGCGTTTTTGCTTTCCACCGAAGAGCGCGAGTACATACTGGATATCGTCATGGATGCTGCAGGCGGCGAAGCTGCGGTCATCAGCCATGTTGGCGCTATCAGCACGGATGTGGCGGTGCGCCTGGCCAAATACGCAAAAAAATGCGGGGCGGATGCGGTTTCCGCCATACCGCCTTTTTACTACAATTTCACGCCGCAGGAAATTGCCGAATATTACCGTTCTATCTGCGATGAATCGCAAATGCCGATGATTATTTACAGCTTTCCCGGTTGCAGCGGCGTTAAGCTGAAGGCGGACGGCTTAAAAAGGCTGCTGGACATGAATTTTGTGATTGGCCTGAAATATACGGACAGCGATTACTTTACGATGCAGCAGGTACGCGCAGCATGCCCGGACGCCATATTGTTTAACGGCTTTGACGAGACATTTCTGGCAGGCCTTGCCATGGGTGCGGACGGCGGCATCGGCTCCACTTACAATTTCATGGCGGAAAAATTTATCAAAATGCGCACGCTGTTTTTGGAGGGCAATCTGGAGGAAGCCCAGGCGATTCAGAAAGAGGCGAACCAGATTATCCAAACTATCCTGCCCATGGGGGTAATGCCGGCGGAAAAGGCAATCCTTGGCCTGCTCGGCATCGATGCAGGTGTTTGCCGCAGGCCGTTCCGCCACTTGTCCACCGAAGAAATTGAACAACTGGAAACAAACGTGCTGCCGCTTTTAGCTTGAAGGCAAACACACGCACAAGACAAACCATCGTGCGTAAACCAATAAAATGGAGGGATGAAAATGACTGTAAAAAAACTGATGTTTATAACGGCGCTGTTTACGGCGGCTCTGCTTTGCTGCTTTGCCATAACAGCCGCCGCGCAGCCAAAGCTGTCGGAGGACTTTTCCGATGTGACCCAGAGCGGGCGCGATATTGTAAACAATCAGACCAAACGGAAGCTGTACACCACAGTGAACAGCGAAACGGCCTCCGCCACCGTGGTTACAAAGGCAAAGCCGGATGACCCGGACAACAAGGCGGTGGAGCTGAAGGTCACCGATGCGACACAGCAGGCCTATCTGCAAACCACCGACCTTAGTACGCCCCTGATGGGCAATGTCACCGTAGAGTTCAGCATTCTGCGGCCGGACACCGACGCCGACCTGACGCTGATACAGCTGCGCGACGTCCTGGGCGCGTCCGGCACCTATGTGGACAACGGCGCCATACTGAAGTTCGGCTCGGACAATAAAATCTCTGCCATAAACGGTATGGACGGCAAAAATGTCAACTATGAACCCGTCGCTGACTATCAGGCCGACACCTGGTACCATATCAAAATGGAAATCGATCCGCATAATAGCTGCTACAGCCTGTATATCGGCGAAAACAAATATGTGCTTGGCGAACAGGACCGGGTTACTTCCAGCAGCGAGGATGGCAGCTTTGCCCTCCGGAGCGCGTTTAAAAATGACAGCATACAGCTGCTCCGTTTTCATATCATCAACCAGGCCTGCACCGTCTATATCGACGATGTTGCCATATCGCAGGATTTGGCCATTGTTTCTGAAGGGTTTACCGACAGGCTCGGCATTCCGACCACCAATATCTTAGAAGGGGAAAATGTGTTCCACTACCGCGTGACCAATAACACGCAGCAGCCTCAGAGCGCCGTTGTCATAGCCGCCGTCTATGAAAAAAGCGGACAGGGCGACAGGCTTGTTTCCATCACATCGCAGGATTTGGCCTTTCCGGCCGAACAGGAGGGCAGTTACAGCATTAGCGTAAACAATCCTTCCGGCGATTTGGAAAAGCATTATCTGCGTGTGCTGGTTTGGAAGGACTTGATGTCTCTGAATCCAATGCGGAATAGCATCATGTCCGGCAGTTTCCAGCTTGACAGCAAGGAAGCAGAAGAAATACCGGCCGACCTGACCGACGCTACGCTGGATATCGAAGGGGAGGTCAGCAGCGTTAAAAAGGCCTATCCGGACGGAAAGCTCAAGGCGCTGACGCTGCGCTATGACGATGCCTATTACCATGACCGCACACTTGTTTCCAAGTTCAACCAGTATGGGCTGAAGGGTACGTTTTACGTTGCCCTGAAAAACATCAACCTTACCGGCACGAATGACGGAACAGGCACAAATCCTCTGACGGCGGCCGAACTGCCCGTTCTTTATCAAGGCCATGAGGTCGCCAGCCATACCATTAACCATTTATATATGAAAGATATGACGGATACGGAATTTTTTAACGAGCTGACCGCTTCAAAAGAGCAGCTCGAAGAAATTATGGGCTATGAGGTAACGGGGTTTGCCTATGCCTACGGTGATTACGGGACAGACCGGGATAAGACCATTGCAATGGTGGAGCGCGCCGGTTATGATTACGCCGTTTCAACCGTGAGCTCATACGATTTTTCCCTGCCCGATATGACAAAGCCTTATGAGCTTCCGTTTACCATACGTCACCGCGAGGACCTGCTGGCAAAGACCGACGAATTCCTCGCTTTAGACCCGGCGGAAATGAGCCTGTTCTTTATCATGGGCCACGCCCATGAATTCTACAATGATGGCAACTGGGAATTGTTTGACCAGTTTGGCGCAAAAATCCAGAACCAGCCGGACATCTGGTATGCCACAAACGGCGAAGTGTTCAGCTATCTGACGGATATGCAGAATGTGACGATTTCGGCGCAGGCCGACGGGTTGCAGATCACAAACCCGGGCGTAAATACGCTTTATTTTCTAATCAATGACCAGGTAGTCACCGTTGACGCTGCCACGCGTCTCACGATTCTATAAGCACGACTGTATACGCGCTGCGGAGCCAGCGTTTTTGGAAAGGAGTCCATTATGAAAAAATCACTCATTTGGGTTGTTGTGGCTGCCATGCTGCTGCAAATGCTTCCATCTTTTATATCCGCTTCAGAAAGCACGACAATCCTGTCCGAAGATTTCAATGCCATTGCAAATGGCGCTAAGCCGCAGTCACTTGACTGTAGGGAAAGCGAATACGGCGGAACCGTTACGGTTGCGGCCGTGCCGGACGAAACAAACAAAAGCCTGCATTTGCATAATCCCTCCGATCCGGAAAGCCGTGTCTTTGTCCAAACGGTTTATTCCGACGGCCTGACGGGCGACGCAGTCACAGTCTCCTTCCGTTTTATGCGTGAACAGCTAAACGGCAGCCTGACCTTCCCAACCATTCGGGATACGCAGAAAAACGAATTTCCCGCACTTACGCTGAAGCCTGACGGCAGCATAGTGGCAAAGGATGACACAGCAGAAATCACGCTCGCCAGCTATAAGGCCGGAGAATGGTACGATATTTCCCTCGAATTCAATACGGAAGAAAGCGTCTACTCCATTTATATTGACGGCGAGCAAAAGGGGGAAAACTTTAAGACGTCCAAGCCCATCGTCGATTTGAGCGTCATCCGCTTCCCAATCTTTTATGTTGAATCTGACGTTTATCTGGATGACCTTGTGATATCCACCACCGGGGAAACGCCCCAAACGCCTCCGGAGGAAACGGCAAAACCAGGTGAGCAGACGCCCGCTCCCTCTTCCCCTCTGATTACGTCGGAGGCGGACAAAGCAATCATGGAAGAAATCCTGAAGGATACGGTTTCGCTTGCACTGGGCAGTTCCTTTGCCATTGTGGACAATGAAAAGAAGCAGATCGACCCGGATAACCTGTCTGTTAAACCGTTGGAATATAACGACAGGACGCTTGTCCCGGTTCGGTTTGTGTCGGAAAATTTTGGCGCACAGGTCGGCTGGGATGAAGCAACGCAGACCGTGACCATACAAAAGGACGATATTCTGATTCAAATGGTGGTAGGTCAAACGACCTATGCAGTAAACGGGACGGCGTATACGCTCGACGCAGCGCCGGTGATCTTTTATGACCGCACGATGATCCCGCTCCGCGCCATGGCGGAGGCCTTGAACAAACAGGTATATTGGAACGACATCGGCCTGATTGTCATCGGCGATAAGGAAAACCCATTTGATACGGCAGAAAAAGAGGCCCTGCTGGAGGCGGTGTATCAGGATATCCTGTATGCGCGCCCGGAAGCGCAGCAAATCATCCAAGACCTCAATGCTGCCAGCCCGGACAATGCGCACCCCCGCATTTTGGCAACAAAATCCGATTTCGAAGCGATAAAACAAAAAATTCAAACGGACGAACTTGCCGCTAAAATGTTTGCTTCGATCCAGGCAGATGCGCAAGCCCTGTTTGACACGCCGGTGGCCGAATACTCGCTCAAAGAAAATGACCTGCGGATGGGGCCGGCCATAACACAGGTTGGGCCGCGTTTGGAAACGCTCGGCCTGATGTATCAGGTCACCGGCGAACAACGCTATGCAGAGCGTGCCTGGAAAGAGCTTGAAGCCGCCTGCAGCTTCCCTGACTGGAATACCAAGCACTATCTCGACACAGGCGGAATGATGGCTGCCGTGGCCATTGGCTACGACTGGATTTACGATTATCTGACAGAGGAGCAGCGCGCCTTTGTGCGCAGCGCCATGCTGGAAAAGGGCGTGGAACCCGGGCTGAAAATTTATAAACGCGAGGTAACAGAGCCGTCTTTGATGGTATTCTGGATCACGGTGAACCATAACTGGAACACGCACTGCAACGCCGGCCTTATCATGGCTGCGCTGGCGCTCGGCCAGGATGAGCCGGAAATCGCCGGAGAAGTTGTTTCTCTTGGGCTGCGTTCCTTTGAGTATATCGCCAATTCCTTCGCGCCGGACGGCGGCTGGGTGGAGGGCCCAGGCTACTGGAATTCTACCACCATTGACCTTGTCCGCATTATTTCGACGCTGGAAACGGCGCTCGGGACGGACTACGGCTACTTCAACATTCCCGGAATTGCAGAAACGGCCTATTACCCCACTTATATCACCGGCCCGGTCGGAACCTTCAACTACTCGGACGGCGACATGGCCAAACGGCTTTCTACACCGCAGATTTTTTACATGGCAAACCGGCTCGATATGCCAACCCTGTCGGCCCGGCGCAAAGCCGTGCTTGAGGAGACCGGAAGTTACGACATATGGGATTTGATTTGGTACGACCCGCAAAAAACCTCCGCTGAAAGCGAAGCACTGGAAAAAGACCGCTATTTCCGTACCATAGAAACAGCCACCATGCGCAGCTCCTGGGACGACAACGCTACCTTCGTCGGTCTGCACAGCGGCGACAACAAGGGCAACCACGCCCACTTAGACAGCGGCTCCTTCATTCTGGATGCCATGGGGGAACGCTGGTTCTCTGACCTCGGTTCCGACCGTATCACCTATATTACCGGGGCCGGAAGCGTTGAAAAGTGGCATGCCTACCGCACCCGTGCGGAAGGGCACAACACATTTATCTTAAACGATGCAGCGGAGTCCGAACCGGTGTTAAACGAGGATGGCCTGACCGCAGTCGTTTATGACGTCTATGAAGATTACGAAGAAGGGGCAAACCCTTCAGATTGGGATGTCCGCGAAGGCGGCAGCGGTACGGTCGATATTGCAAAGGACGGCGACAACCACTATGTCCGGCTGCGGTGCGAGGATAGCAGCAGCGATACCCAGGCCTTTATGCAAAAGGTATATACGTCCAACCCATTAACAGGGAAAATCTCATTGGAATTCTCCTTCCTGCCGGATTCGGAGAATCAGACGATCAGTACGCCCATGTTCCGCGATACGGACAGCGTTGAGGTTACATTGCTTACCTTCACCGATCAGGGAAGCATCACCGTAAAGGATGGCGCGGATAACGTCGAGCTCGGGGATTATAACGCGAATGAATGGTATACCTTCCGTTTTGATATCGATTTTGACACGGATACCTATGACGTATACCAAAACGGGGAAAAGAAGGAGAGCGGCCTTTCCCTTCCGAAGCCGCTAAAGGACCTGTCTGTGCTACGCTTTCCGATTTACAGGAAAGTACAGACCTACGGGCTCGACGATATCCGGCTGTTTGCACAGGTAGACGGCAGCGTAACTGCCCGTAATACGGAGCCGGACCAGGACCCCTACGCATTCAGTTATATTACGAAGTATGCGTCCAAGGAAAGGGGCGCCTTTGCCATAACCGATCTCACGCCCGCTTATGCAAAATGGGCAACCGCGGCAAACCGCGGCGTTATGCTGACGGACAACCGCTCCGCCGTTGTGGTACGCGATGAAATCACCATGAAGAAGCCTGTCGATTACTATTGGTTCGCACACACGGCAGCGGACATCGAGGTCAGCGCAGATAAGAAATCGGCAATCCTTACCCTCAACGGGAAACGGCTTTGGGCAGGTATTATTGACGGGGCTGAAGCGGAATTCAGCGTAATGGACGCTGCGCCGCTTCCAACCTCTCCGAATCCCAGCGGACAGATCGTCAACACGGGCATCCGCAAGCTGACCATCGCCATCCCGCAGGCCACAGAAGTCAATATAAGCGTCGCATTTGTACCGCTGTACGGCGATGCGGCTGTCCCGGCACAGATTCCACAGGTGCAGACCCTCGCCGAGTTCAGCATAGAAGACGGAGCGATCCCGGTTCTTGACAGCCTTTCTGTCGACGGCCAGACGCTTGATACGTTTTCATCCGAGCAAACTTACTACAATATCCCTGTTTTGTCGGGCTCCCCCGTCCCCAGCATCGAGGCAAGCTCCAGCACGGCGGATGTTGCGGTTTCCCAGGCGCAGGGATTGCCGGGTGAGGCTGTTATTACGGTAAGCGACAAAAATGATGCACAGCAGAGTGTAACTTATACGGTACACTTTGAAGAAAAGATTCTCAAATACAAAGAGGTATGCGGCGTACAGATCAACAGCGATATGATCACTTCCAGCTCCCTGCAGGAACCGGAAAACCCGCCGGAAAATACCATAGACGGCGACCTGTCGACACGGTTTGCCGCCTCGGGAGCCGGCGAGTGGATTCAATATGATTTAGGCGCCGTTACCACCGTCGACAAGCTGTCCATTGCATGGATGAACGGCGACGAGCGCGTCTATACCTTTAAGATCAGCGTCTCTGAGGACGGCCTGTCCTGGACGGACGTCTATGACGGAAAAACCTCCGGTACAACAAACGAGCTTGAAACGCATACCTTCCCCGCGCACAGCGCAAGGTATATCCGTATCACAGGTTTCGGCAATACCGTCAACACCTGGAATTCCATTACGGAAGTGGAATAGCAGGCAAAACAAAAAGCCAATAAGATTCCTTCTAATAAAATAAGAAAAGCAGGCACAGACAGCGCATAAGCTGACTTTGCCTGCTTTTCTTTTCCCCGCATTATTGCTTGCCGGTCGTTTCTCTGTGAAGGTCCTGCCGGGCCGCTTCATTTTTGTTTATTACTGAATGGATTTACCAAGCTCATAGGCTTGTTTCAGTTTGGGCTTGCCCTCGATATCGCCTGTATCCATATTGCCTCCGGCAAGGACATGGCCCAGATTCTTCCACCGCAGATGTTCCATCAAATGATCGTAATAGAGGAGGACATCTTCAAAGCCGTGGCCTTCCGCAGCCATCAATAGTACAGATGCCCTTCCGTTCCCCCTAAGGAAATTGCCATCGCCTTCTTCCAGCGCAAACAGGCGGTCAACCGCTGTCCTGATCTGCCCGCTCATATTCCAATAATAAAGGGGCGTGGCAAGCACGACCACATCGCATTCTTTCACTGCTGGATAAATTTTGTCCATGTCGTCCCTCTGGACGCAGGGACATTCTTTACCGCTATGGCCGCCAAAGCATCCCTTACAGCCATGGATATTCATGCCATCAAGAAAAAACTCTGTAACCGTATTCCCCGTGCTTTCCGCGCCCTCGGTAAACGCGCGCACAAGCGCCGAAGTATTCCCCTTTTTCCGGGGGCTTCCGTTCAAAATTACAATTTTCCTGCCCATAGCGCTGCTCCCCTCTTTTAAAACTTATCCGCCAACGCAGCCGCCTGCTGGCATCCGTCCGTCTTTTCAATATCGCCGACATTCAGCACGCCGGGAACCAATACCTCGCCAACCATCTTCCACTTGTTTAATGCAGCCGTACGTTCCAAGGGGATACGAACCCCATCCAAAACCGTCAAATCGTCTTCCTCGCAGCAGGCAATCAGGGCGCACTCCTTGCCGGCAATATCCTTTCCGCCAACAACCAGGGAGTAAATACGGTCGATAACGCCCTTGATCTGCGCTGGGATGGAGTACCAGTAAACCGGCATCGTAAACACGATTGCATCCGCTTCCAAAATGGCCGGGGCGATGGTGTTGAAGTCGTCGTCATAAGAACATGCCTTGCCCGTTTTATAGCAGGTCTCGCAGGCGTGGCAGCCGCCAATTTTCATCATTGCGGCGTCGAACCGCGTCACAGCGTGCCCTTTGCTTTCCACCGCTTTGATAAAAGCGTCCGTCATGGCAAAGCTGTTCCCGTTTTTGCGGGGGCTTCCCGTAATCACAACAATTTTTTTACTCATAAAGGCTCCTCCTTTTAGCCGCTTCTTTGAAGCGGATGTTGACTTTTTTTACTGCTTGTATTATAATTATAGCAAGAATAAGATAAAATACAAGTACGCACATTTA
>DVOF01000050.1 GCA_018713805.1 Candidatus Aphodoplasma excrementigallinarum
GTGTATGGTATTGCTTTTGCTGTTTGGCGTCGTTTTGTTGTTTGTCAGGACGGGGGCGCCTCTTGCGGGCGTTTTGTGCGCGCTTTTTTGTTTTGCCGGGTTTCTGCTCTCCGGCTTTCTTGCCGGGAATGCGCTCAGCGCATCCTATGAAATTATGAAATACGCATTCTTGTTTTTTCCATTGTTTGTTGCTGATCCGGAGGTCAAAAAGAGCATGCTGGCTGGGCTTGCGGCTGGCGCGGTTTTGTTGTCGGTTATTTCTGTGGCGGGGCTTGTCATTCCTGCTTTGCAAATCGGAGCCGGGTCCCTGCTCGAGTACGAAAATACGATGGCGGTGCTTGCATGCTTTGGCGCTGCGGTGACGCTGTATACTGCCAAAACGAACCCGGCGCGGCGGTTTTTCTATGGCGTGCTGTCTGCGCTGTGTATCGTTACCATGTTAGCTGCAAATTCTATCTTTTTATATGCGTGCATCGCGGTTGCGCTTGCCGTCGTGCTCTGCCTGCGCTACAAGCGCGCGCGGTATTACGTTGCCGGAGCTATAGCTGCGGCGGGAATCGGGCTTGTATGCCTGTTTGCTTTTGGAAAAGAAGACCTTTTGCTGACCTCAACCGTGGCAAGCCGGCTGATCTACTGGCAGGATGCACTCGGGCTTGTGCTCCAGCATCCGTTCGGGATTGGGGTCTACGGCTGGGAGAATATGCAGTACGCGGTGCAAAGCGCGCCCTATTCGGTCAAATACGTTCACAATTCCATCCTTCAGCTGTTGCTCGACGGCGGCGTACCTGCGGCAGCCGGCTTTTTGGGCTTTGCCGTCTTTGGCGTCGTAACGGCGGTTAGACGCTACCGGGCGGACCGGGAGGAACGCAGCCTTCTTCTTATATTTTTAATTGTCGTCTTGCTTTTGCATGCGCTGTTCGACTTTGACCACGCCTACGGGGCGTATCTGCTCGTGCTTGGCGTTTGTGTCTCCCAGGCGGTAAATCCCGCAGCGCGGCGGTTCCCGGCAGCTGCGGTGGCACTGTGTATAACGGCCCTTTTGGGGATAGGCGCGCTCTATGCCGCGCCCGAAGAGGAGACGGACGTTATGGCGCTTACGGCGCAGTATCAGGCGGCCTATGAGGCGGGCGATTATGAGCGCGCCTACGGGCTGGCGGAGGAACTGTTGGCGCAGGCGCCGCGCCAGCAGGCGTCGTATGACGCCGCGTATCTTTCAATTGACAAGTTGAAGGATTTGGGGTATAGTAATAAGTATGAGGGCGCGCTGGAGCAGCTGCGCCAGCAGGCGGACGAAATCAATGCGTCCATGAATCCATTGGTGAAGTATCTTGACCGGCATCAGCAGATTGTCCTGCCTGCCGTACAGTAGAGGTGGAGCGAAACTATGAAACAGGGACTTGCAAAAATACTGACAGCCATATTGCTTCTGAATCTGTTTGCTTTTTCGGGCGTAAGCGCACAGGAGCCAAGTGTGCTGTACATAAATGGAGCTGCGGTAAACTTTGCCGAAGGGGCGGACGGCGCGCCCATGATCGGGCTTGCAGAGCTTGCGGCTCTGGGACTTTCTTATACGCAACTTGAAAACGGCGTTTCCATTACGGATGGGGAGCGGACTGCAAGCTTGTTTGCAGAGTCGTCCGTCGTTTTGGTGGACGGGAAGCCTGCGCCGTATGCCAACGCGGTCAATGCGTCGGACGGACAGGTAGAGCGCGTAAATGCATGGCTTTTGTGCGACCTGTTCGGGCTTGCCAGCCCAGAGCAAGGGTACGCAGCGGCGCAGGACACGGCTGTGGCGTCGTCTGTGGAAGAAACGGTGAGCGGCAACATTGTCCTGCCGGAGGGTTATTCCTTAAAGGGACGGGTCTATATTACGGTTATGCTGCGTAGCGCGGCGTTCCCATATGCGGTAGAGGCGTCGACTGTTGTGCAGATGGGGTCTTGGCAAACGAGTGCAGGTTTTACGCTGACTATGCCGAATGATATGGAAAAAGGTATCTGGCTTTCCTATCAAATATACAGCGATGTAAGCGGCATATACGAAATGGGGTATTATGCCGCTGCGGGGACGACTATCGACCGGGCGAAGGCGGATGTGCTGACGGGCGGGGCGTCTGGGCTGGAGTTCCCGCTTGTTGCGACTAGCCCGGTGCAGGCAGAGGTTTTGATGCCGGGCGGCCGCAGCGCAGCAGGCAACATCCGCGCCACGGTGTACGTGGTTCCGAATATTACCATGGGTACAGGCAGCAGCTATACCATTTCATCTGACGGCGGCGTTGTCATCGCGCAGGGCGCTGACAGCGGCAGCGTCACGTTCGACCTGCCGCTACAGGACAATGTACAATATAAGCTTGGCCTGCGGTTTATGACCGGCGACGACACGGTGTATAATACGGTTTATTATCGGGAGGGCGGCGCGACGTCGTCCAGGCAGTCGGCGGCGTACGTCACGGGCCAGATCGGGAGCATTACGCTTCCATTACTTGAACAACGGAGGATATCCGGCGTGGTCGAGCATGCTGCGCAGGCGTGCGAGATTATTGCAATCGGGCAGGATGAGTCGGGAGTATACAAGGATATCGATGATGCCGTCTTTTATACAAAGGCATATTCTTCGGCGCAGACCGGCGCCTTTGAGCTGGAGATCCCGGCGGATATTACCGATTATATTTTGGGGATCAAGTATATTGCGGCGGATATGACTTACTTGCAATATTATTCGGAAAATGGCCTTGTTGCAAACATTCAAGATGCGGACGTCGTCCATGCC
Organism: Candidatus Aphodoplasma excrementigallinarum; assembly: GCA_018713805.1. Classification (GTDB taxonomy): domain Bacteria; phylum Bacillota; class Clostridia; order UBA1381; family UMGS1253; genus Aphodoplasma; species Aphodoplasma excrementigallinarum. The sequence goes on from DVOF01000050.1 coordinate 2,768, forward strand.
GGCTCGGATGTAAGCGGGCTGGTGATTGACGCTTCGAGCACATACACCGGCACGCCGGTTCGGCTGCTGGGCTACACGCTGGAAAGCGGCGGGACGTTCCAGATCGGCTATGAGAATACGTCCGGCGTACAGCAGGCCGGTGTGACCGCGTTTGCAGCGTATTATGGCAGCAATAACCGCTTGCTTGGCGTTTCGAAGGTGACGACGGACATTGCGGCAAACCAGAGCGGGACGCTGCAATTCAGCACGGCGCCGGCGGGCGGGCAGACGATTGCGCGGGCAAAGGTATTTATCTGGGACGAGGCGCTTACGCCTGTTTCGGATGTGAAGCAGATCGACTGGTCGATTGATACGCAGCGCTACGCGGGGCTGTATGTTAACAATGCAAAATGCAGCGTCAGCCCGGACAATTTCTTTTATACCTGCGGTGCGCTGATGGCGTCGAAGGAATTGGCGGCAGAGGCGCTTGGGCTGAGTGTTTCAGCCGAAGGCGGCGCGGTGACCTTTGCAAGAAACGCAGACCGTGTCACGCTGACATGCGGGAGTTTGACAGCCGAGGTAAATGGAAAGCCGGTTATGTTGGAAGCAATGCCGATGCAGGCGGGGCAGACTGTGATGGTTCCGCTTCTGTCGGTTGCGGAGTTTTTTGGCTATACAAGCAATTATTATAACCAGACCAGCCAGTGTTTGTACCTGGCGGAACATAAATAGCGCATATCGAGCGGGGAACGGGCTGGGTCCGTTCCCTGCTGCCATTTTTTGATAAATTGGCAGCAAATACACTTATATCTAAAAGGAGGAACGATACATTCCTAATGATCCTTTCCGGCTTAAGGGCCTGTTTGCCTGATTTAGGAAATATCGCGCAGCCGCTGAGTCGGAGAAAGGGATAGGAAAATGAAAATTAAAGAAATTGCAGAGCGGGCAGGCGTGTCGCAGTCTACGGTGTCGCGGGTCATCCATAATTCCGGATACGTGAGCGCGGAGGCGCGGAGCCGTATTGAGGCTGTGATGAAGGAGACGGGGTTTCGGCCTGGCAGCGTAAAGCCCTCAAAAGAGAAGAGAACGTATACAGTCGGCGTGGTCGTGCCGCAGCTCGACGCCGAGCTGCTCTCCAGGCTGGTGCAGCAGATTACGCTTTCCTGCCAGGAGCGGGGATACCATGTGATACTGGCGAACATGGACATGCACCCGGAACGCGAGGTGTTCTGTATCCGGGAGCTGTGCCAGCACAAGGTAGAAGGGATCATTGCCATATCCATGGGGATTACGCAGGAGCATATCCAAATTGCAAAAAGATTGGCGATCCCGCTTGTGATCATTGGGCAGCAGGATGAAGCGCTGTGCTGTGTGACGCACGACGACTATAAGGCAGGACGTGATGCGGCCGATTTTTTGATCGAGCGTCAATGCCGCAATTTTGGCCTGGTAAGCGTCGAAAAAAAAGAGCGCGCCGCAAATGCGCGCTGCCGCGGCTTTTATGACTTTGTCTATGAGACGTACCGAGGGGCTGAGGTGCGGTGTATTACGGAGGGGAACTCCAGCGAGGCGTCGGGCTATGAAGCGGCGAAGACCGTGTGCGAGGGGACGGACGCTGTGTTCTGCGCGACAGACCAGATGGCCTGCGGCGTACTGCGCTACATGAAAGAAAACCAAATCCATGTCCCGGAGGTATGCTCGATCATGGGGGTCGGCAACCATTGTATGTCGCAGGTGATATCGCCCCAGCTTACGACAATCGAATATTTTCAGGAAACGATTGGTGCGCTTGCAGTGGAAAAGCTGTTTTTGCAGATGGAGAGTGGCAAGAAAGAGGTTGGAGTCACCTATGTGCCTTACACTATTATCGAGAGGGGGACGACGCGGGATGAAGAAGGAAATCATAACGATCGGTGAGGCGTTGATCGATTTTATCCCGCAGCAGAAGGGAAAAGAGCTAAAAGATGTAGAAGGGTTTGTGCGACGGGCGGGCGGCGCGCCGGCCAACGTGGCTGCCGCGGCGGCAAAGCTTGGCGCGCGCTCGTCGGTGATCACGCAGGTGGGCAAAGACGCATTCGGCGATTATATTGTGGAAACGCTTAGGCGTGTTGGCGTTGGCACGGATAAGATATTCCGTACCGCACAGGCAAATACGGCGCTGGCGTTTGTGTCGCTTACGGAGACGGGCGAGCGGAGCTTCTCCTTTTACCGGAAGCCGTGCGCTGACCTTCTGCTCAGCGCGGATAAGATACAGCCGGGCTTGTTTGCAGATTGCTATGCGCTTCATTTTTGCAGCGTGGATTTGATCGAATCGCCTATGAAGCACTCTCACCGGAAAGCAATTGCGCTTGCAAAGGAGGCGGGCGCGGTAATCAGCTTTGACCCAAATGTGCGGCTGCCGCTTTTTGACCAGCCGGAGGATTGCCGGCGCGCTGTATTGGAATTTTTACCGTACGCCGACATTGTGAAGGTGTCGGACGACGAATTGCAGTTCCTATTCGGCAGCGAAGACATTGAGACGGTAAAACAGACGGTGTTTGGCGCAGGGGCGCGGATGCTGGTGCTTACGCGCGGCGCGGCGGGCTCTGCGGCATATACGCAAGACAGCGCGGTCACGGCGGCGGGCATACCCGTGCAGGCGGTCGATACAACGGGGGCTGGCGACTCCCATATCGGCGCGTTTTTGGTTGGGCTGTTGCAGGAGGGTGTCGCTGCGGAGAAAATCGGTTCTGTACCGGAAAAGGCGCTGCGGCGCATACTGGAGTTTGCCGGCACGTATTCGGCCTATACCACGACAAAGCCGGGCGCGATTGAGGCGATGGCGACCCGGGCGGAGATAAAGGCGTTTATACAGATGAGAAACGAGTGAGGAAAGCAGCAGATGCCGGTTTGGCGTTTGCTGCTTATTTTATTCGGCTTGATAAGAAGG
>DVOF01000051.1 GCA_018713805.1 Candidatus Aphodoplasma excrementigallinarum
TTTTTAAGGCGGTATGGTATTCTATTAGCACAAAATGGATTAATCATATATCTGGAATGGAACGGAGGGGATATAAATGAAAAAAATACTATCCATGCTGCTGGCATTTTGTATGATGGCCGTTCTCACAACGGGCTGTACCGCACAGACACAAGCGACCGGCGGCGCACTCCAGACGATTACGCTGCAAATCGGTAACCCAATGATGACGGTTGACGGCGAGCCGCTGGAGGTCGACCCCGGCCGCGCGACTGCGCCCGTCATAGAAGGCGAACGTACGCTGTTGCCGGTTCGGGCCGTTGTGGAAGCGATGGGCGGCGCTGTGGCATGGGACGAGGAAACGCAGACAACCGCGCTTGCCAAAGGCGATACCGTCATATTGCTCACGATCGACAGCCATGCAGCCTTTTCAAATGAAACGGCACATACGCTGGATACGGCGCCGGTTATCATCAATGACAGGACAATGCTCCCCATCCGCTTTATTGCAGAAGGATTTGGATATGAGGTGGGCTGGGACGGTGCAACCTCAACGGTCACACTGACGGGTACAGAGGCGGGAGAAGCTGCCCACAGCGCCGGAACAGGTGTAGAGATAGCGGTTGAGAATAACGTGGTAACGGTGAGCAGTGCCCCTGCGGGCAGTACGTTGATCACTGCTTTTTACAGGGACAATACACTGTCCGATGTAAAATTATATCCAGGCAGCGGCACGATTACGGCGGATATCTCACAGGGGATGGCAAGCGCGGACTTGGCAAAAATATTCCTCTGGGATATGGAAACATTGCAGCCGCTGGCTGCAACAACGGAGGCCACTATGACGAACAAAATATCCATTGCGGTCAACGGACATACCCTTACGGCGACTTTGGCGGACAATTCCTCCGCGCAGGCGTTTTTGGAGCTTTTACGGGAAGCGCCCATAACCATTGAAATGCAGGATTATGGCAATTTTGAAAAGGTTGGCGGCCTTGGCGCGACGCTCCCGCGAAACGATGAGCAAATTACGACGCAGGCCGGCGATTTGATCTTATATCAGGGGAACCAGATCACCATTTATTACGACACGAATTCGTGGGATTTTACACGTCTCGGAAAAATAGATGATATCACGCAAAGCGAATTAAAAGAAATCCTGGGCGCCGGGAGCGTAACCGTTACGTTTTCCCTCTACAGCGCGTCGCAGGAAGCCAATCCGGGCAAGTTCAATTTTGAAACTAGGACGGTCCTGTTAAACAGCGGCTACGAAATGCCCATCAACGGGCTGGGGACCTATAGCCTGCACGGCGAAACCTGTATCAATTCGGTCAAGTCGGCCCTGGCCAGCGGCGTGCGCCTGATTGACACCGCATCCGCTTACGGCAACGAGGAAGAGGTCGGCCAGGCAGTCCGCGAAGCCATGGAGGAATATGGCATTGACCGTGAAGAGATTTTTGTTATCACAAAGATTTATCCCGGCAGTGAGATGGCAAACCCGGAGGAGGCTATCCAGGCGTGTTTGGACAGGCTGGATATCGGCTATGTGGACATGATGCTCCTGCACCATCCCGACCCCAATGACGTGCAGGCATATAAGGCAATGGAGCGGTTTGTGGCGGAGGGCAAAATCCGTTCCATTGGCCTGTCGAACTGGTACGTGGAAGAGCTGGAGGAATTCCTGCCGCAGGTGGATACTACGCCAGCCCTGGTACAGAACGAAATACACCCCTATTATCAGGAAAACGATGTAATCCCATACATTCAGGATTTAGGCATTACAGTACAGGGCTGGTACCCGCTGGGCGGCCGGGGCCATACCGCGGAACTCCTGGGCGACCCGGTCATATCCGAAATCGCGCAGGCGCATGGGGTGTCTTCCGCGCAGGTGATCCTTCGCTGGAACCTGCAAAAAGGCGTGGTGGTAATCCCTGGCTCCAGTAATCCGGACCACATCAGGGAAAACACTGAGCTGTACCATTTTGATTTGACGGATGAGGAAATGCAGCGGATAAACGCGCTTGACCGCGGGGAAAAACACGATTGGTATTGAGGAACGGAGGCGTATATGGATATTTTTGAGCGGGATTTGGCAGGAGAGGCGATCTCTGTTCAGGACCCTGAATTTTATAAGATCAATGCAGTAATTGAGCAAACACAAAAACTGCTTGCAGAATTAAACAATTCCTACCACACAAAAGAGGAAATCCAGAATATTTTTTCAAGGCTGACGGGGCGGCAGGTAGATGGATCCTTTGAACTGTTTGCGCCGTTTTACACGGATTTTGGAAGGAATATTGTCGTTGGAAAAGATGTGTTTATCAATCAGAACTGTACCTTTATGGACAGGGGCGGCATCACGCTGGAGGACAAGGTTTTAATTGCGCCGCGGGTCAATCTTGTGACCATCAACCACAGCATTGCCCCCGAACGGCGGCGCGATACGGAGTCGAGGCCAATCCACATTTGTAAAAATGTATGGATCGGCACAGGCGCAACCGTAATGCCGGGCGTGACAGTCGGCGAAAACGCCATCATTGCCGCAGGCTCTGTCGTTACGAAGGATATACCGCCGGGTGTAGTTGCGGCAGGCATCCCGGCAAAGGTAATAAAAGAAATTTAATATGACCCATGTTTTTGCCCGGGCGGCGGTGCATGTTGGGTAGATGGAAGAGGCGGAAACCGCCTCTTTTTTTGCGTTTTAACAGCTTGTATATGCCAGCCGCTTATTTTTTTAGGTAACTTCTCCATTCCCGTTGTAGCCGAATACCCATTTTTTTCAGAAAAGGATGGAATTATGCCATGAGATGGATTATAATGAAAATAGAAATACAGAAATAATAAAGCGAAGGTGGCAATATGGATCAGAAGGTAGAATTTTATACGGTGTACTCAGAGCCGCGCCCGGTCCGCCTGCGGGAGCAGACCCGCCGGTTCGCCTATGAATCGCAGCGCGGCAAATATGGCGACGAGGCCATGCGCACGCCCGCTGTGGCGATGGACGATATGGACGGCTTTTTGGAGATGAGCGAGGTGGAGCGCTACGACGCGGCGATCGCCAAAATCGCGGCGGAAGCGCCTATCCGCATTTGCCCGGAGGAGCAGGTCAGCGGCGCGGCGACGCTGGGCTGGGGGATCCGGCACCTGGTGCCGGCAAGCTACCGGGGCGAGGAGCTCTGGGGCAGCGTGAGCCACTTGACGCTGGGGTTTGACCGGGTGGTGTACGACGGAATGGACGCATTGGACGCGCAGGTCGCTGCCCGCCTGCAAGACCAAAGCCTGACCGCTTCCCAGCGTGCCCAGATCGTCAGCATGCAGCGCGTCATCGCTTCCATGCGGGTTTGGCACCGCCGCTACCTGGACGCGCTTAAAGAGACCAAGCCGGACGTCTACGCCCGCCTTTTGCAGGTGCCCTTCGGCCCTGCGCGCGACTTTCGCGAGGCGGTACAGAGCCTGTGGTTTACCTTTGCCTTTACACGCCTGTGTGGCAACTGGCCCGGCATTGGCCGCATTGACCAGATGCTGGGCGGCTTTTTAGAGCGGGATTTGGCGGACGGAACCATTACCATAGAGGAGGCGCGGGAGTTTTTGGCGAGCTTCTTTATAAAAGGGTGTGAATGGATTGAAAAGGATACCCAGCCCAGCTCAGGCGATGCGCAGCACTATCAAAACATTGTACTGGCAGGCGTGGACGAACACGGCGCAGAGGTGGCCAATGCGGCGACATATCTGGTATTAGACATCGTGGAAGAACTCGGTATCAGCGACTTCCCCATCTCGGTGCGGATCAGCGAGCAGACCCCGCCCGCGCTTTTGCGGCGGATAGCGGAGGTCATGCGCCACGGGGGCGGCGTGGTGGCCGTATACAACGAGCCGCTTATCCTGGACAGCCTGGTTTCTTTTGGCTATCCGCTTGAGGAAGCGCGCCGCTTTGCCAATGACGGGTGCTGGGAGGTGCAGATCCCCGGTAAGACGCTCTTTCACTACCGCGCGTTTGACAGCCTTCAGCTTTTATTGGAAAACACACTGCGCCTTTCGCAGGAAACGCCGGCTCATTTTGATAGCTCTGAGCAGCTCTATCAGGCGTTTTTGGAGAATTTGAAGGCCAAGATCGAGGAAATTTATAAAACTGACGTGATAAACTTTACCGGCCAAGAGCCGGGACATGACTGGCAGTGGAAAGAGTCCATCCCATGTTCGGTGGTTTCCCTGTTGGAGGAGGGTTGTATTGAGTCGGGACGCACCTATTTGGCCGGCGGGCCGGTCTATACCGTCATTTCTCCGCACATTGGCGGCGCGCCCGACGTGGGCAACAGCCTCTATGCCATTGAAAAGCTGGTCTTTGAGGAAAAAAAGGTCAGCTTTGACGAGCTGATGCATATTTTGCAGCAGAATTGGGAGGGCTACGAACCTCTTCGCCAGTACGTTAAAAACAGTTATTCCTACTATGGCAATGACAACGACGAGGCTGACCGCTACACAGCCCGCGTGCTTGACGACTTTGCCGCGCTGGTTGAGCCGCTGAATGGGCGCTGTCCCATCCGCTTCCCGGCGGGCGTGTCCACCTTTGGGCGACAGATCGAATGGGCGCCTGCCCGCGCGGCGACCCCGTTTGGCAGCAAGCGCGGCGAGATTCTTTCGGGCAATACTTCCCCCACGCCCGGTACCGACGCAGCCGGAGCCACGGCGGTAATCCGCTCCTATTGCAAGGCCGACCTGAAAAAGCAGGCCAACGGCGCGGCGCTCGACGTCAAGCTCTATCCCGGCACGGTGGAAGGGGAAAATGGCGTGGCTGCGCTGGTGGCGCTCATGCAGGGGTTTGTACGGCTGGGCGGCTGCTTTATGCAGCTTGACATTATGGACGCGGAGGTGCTGCGCCAGGCGCAGGAACATCCTGAGCAGTTCAAGACCCTCTCGGTACGGGTGTCGGGCTGGAACGCCCGTTTTGTCACATTGGACCGGGAGTGGCAGCAGATGATCATAGAGCGGAGCAGCCAAAAGGTTTGACGCGAATCAAGGCGGGAGGAAGGCAGATGGCCAGACTCATTGTAACCAATATCCAACGTTTTTGTACCCACGACGGGCCGGGCGTGCGCACGACGGTGTTTTTGAAGGGGTGCCCCCTGCGCTGTGTGTGGTGCCACAACCCGGAAACACAGTCTGCCCGTCCGGAAATATTCTATTTTAAGCAGCGGTGTATCGGGTGCGGCGCGTGCGAAGCAGTTTGTACCGAGGGTGCGCACCGGTTTACCGAGACGGAGGGGCATGTATTTTTGGCGGCGCGCTGCCGTGGATGCGGCGTGTGCGCGGCGGCCTGCCCGGCGGGCGCGCTGGAAGCGGTGGGACGGGAGATGGAGGCAGAAGCGGTACTGGCCGAGGCGGAAAAAGACCGCGCGTTTTACGGCGAGGAAGGCGGGCTGACCGTGTCGGGCGGGGAGCCGATGTTTCAGGTGGAGGGATGTTTGCAGCTACTGGAGCTTGCCCGCAGGGCGGGCCTTTCTACTGCCGTGGAGACCTGCGGCCAGTTTGCCCCTGCGCTGGCGGCGCGGCTGGCTGGGGCGGCGGACCTGCTGCTGTGGGATCTAAAGGATACCGACCCCGTGCGCCACAAGGCGTATACCGGGGTTTCGGGCGCGCGGATTTTGGAAAACCTGCGCCGTGCCGACGAGGCGGGGGCGCGTATCCGCCTGCGCTGCATTATGGTGCAGGGCGTGAACATAGAGGACGCGCACCTGCGCGCCATCGCGGATATTTGTACCGGCCTGCGCGGCTGCGAAGGGGTAGAACTGCTTGCCTACCACGCCTATGGCAGCTCTAAGCTAAAGCAGCTGGGCCGGAGTGGCGGCGGGCGAAAGGACTGGATACCCTCCACAGAACAAATGCGCGCCGTTGCGGCACGGCTTCGGGAGCTGGGGTGCAACGTGGTAGGGGCGTAATGGACGGCGCCACAGGCGTGGGTTTATTTTTTGGGGGAAAATAATGGGGTAAAACAGACACCAAAAAGAGACCTGCAAATAAATCCTTCTGCCCTCTCCTGCAGTTCTCTCGTATCCAAAGCAATCCCAAGAATACGTCCGGTATACTG